>JAQVVW010000053.1 GCA_028698765.1 Methanoculleus sp.
CCGGCGAAAGACCGTCCGGAAGGGGCTCCGGAGCGGCAAGGATACGTTCGCGCCCGAGGCGATCGAGCGAGCGATCGCGGACCTGCCCGACGACCTCCTGCAGCGGCGGCCCGAAGACCTGACGCTCGAGGAGTTCGCGCTGATCGCAAACATGCTCGCCGGGTGCTAGAGGATGCTCCCTGACCAGGTCTACCCCCCGGCCGAGGACTCGTTCCTCCTTCTCCGGGCGGCGCTCCTGGAGGTCCGGGAGACCGACCGGGTGCTCGAAGTCGGGGCCGGGAGCGGCTACGTCGCGGCCGGGCTTCTCGGCCGGGCGGCGGCGGTCGTCGCGACCGACATCAACCCCCACGCGGTAGAGAGCGCC
Organism: Methanoculleus sp.; assembly: GCA_028698765.1. Next base: position 365 of record JAQVVW010000053.1, read on the forward strand.
CGGGCTCGCGGGGTCGCGACGGTCCGGACCGATCTCTTCTCGGGCCTCTCCGGCCCCTTCGACCTCATCCTCTTCAACCCGCCCTACCTCCCGACTGCCCCCGAGGAGCGAATTAGCGACTGGCTGGAGTACGCACTCGACGGCGGGCCGACGGGGAGGGTGACGATCGAGAGGTTCGTCGCGGATGTCGGGCGAGTGCTCTCGCCCTTCGGGAGGGTCCTCCTCCTTGTCTCCTCGCTGACCGGAGTTGACGAAGTCCGGGAACTCTTTGCCCGGGCGGGGTATGTTTCGTTTATCGTCGACGAGGAGCGGGTCGAGGATGAGACCCTCTACGTCCTCCGGGCGACGCGGGACCTCTGCCGGATGGGGACGTGATTTTCCGGGTAGCAGGTTCGAGTGTCGCACGGCGCCGCCTGTCGTCTGGATCCTCGGCCGGAAAATGATCCGCAAAACGGCATCTGCGGTTTTCTTGCGTGTTTTGATGGGGAAAAGAGTAGCGAGCCCTTCCGGTCACATCGTCGAGGGCCTCTCGAACACCTCCTCAAACTCAAAGTGCGCGAACTCCGCGAACGGTGCATCTAAAATCCCCACCGCGAGATCCTCTTTTGCCACGGCAAACGCGCCGGCATCCGGGTACGCGATGAAGGTGTACTCGGTGATGCCCCGGTACTCCTCCGAGACGGACGCCGCCTGCATGAGCGCGATCATCTCGGGCGTGCCGATGGTCTTTCCTTCTTCCCGGTAGCCGTCGAGAACGGTGAGCATGTTCCGGTAGCGGTAGTCGGTGGGCCTGACTTCGGCGTGGTAGCCGTCCACCCGCTCGACGGCGGGGGGATAGGCGCCCCGGTAGAGGTAGTAGTTGTTCGCGATCAAAAGGCAGTCGTCCGGTTCGACGACGCCCGGTCCTCGCACCGCGCTGCCGTAGGAGTCCGTCTCAAACGCCGCCGGGACGCTTCCCGTCCCGTTCCTGTAGGGCGCCGAGACTCCTGCGTTGTTCCCACCGGTCCTGGTCCCGTTCGCCTCCTGCCAGTACGCCCACGCCCCGGCGACATCGTTCTCGCTCCTGAGCGTGTCCATAAAGAGGAAGTTGGTGGGTACCAGGTCCGTCGCGTTCCAGTCCGGGATCGACGGCGACGAGTGCGGCACGAGCACCAGGCCGTCCTCGTTCATGCCGTTGAACGTCCCGATATAGCCAGGCCAGTCTATCCCGACCGTGCGTTTCGCGCCCGGACCCGGATCGGTAGCGATGACGAGCAGGCTGTTCACCGTGACCTTCCGCAGGTCGTTCTCGCCGTCCATGTTCTTGCCGTGGATCACGCCGCCGGCGAGCTCGTCGTTCTCCGTCATGTTGCCCCAGGCGATCGCGCTCGTGCAGAGGTGCGGCGAGATGCCAGCGTCGCCTGTTGTGGTGCGGTTGATGCCGAGGTCTCCCATGTAGAGGCCGTAGAGTTTGTAGTAGAGCATGAAGTCATACGTGTTCTCCGCGAGGAGGTCGTAGCGGGTGAGGTTCCGCGAAACCGACGGGAGGTAGAGATCCGTGCTGCCTGCGTTCATCCCGGCGAGCATGGCGTCGAGTTCGGCCATATACGCCGGGTTTGCCGGTGCCATGTGCTCCTCTATGTAGGGGATGAAGAGGTCCTCGTAGTCGGCGGGCGACTGCATGAACGACTCGATCAGGACGTAGTCGATCCAGTCCCGGATCTGCGGGCCGCAGAGGTAGCCATAGGCATACGCCCGCTCCTCCGGCGTTCCCCATACCTGGAGAACGTGATAGCCCTTCTGGACCGTGAGCCTTCCGCCCCCGCTGCCGACGGCGATCTCCCGATCATCGTCGGGGTAGGGCGTCGGGGCGACGAGAGTTATATCAACCCCGGTCGCGGCATTCCCGGGCGCAACGGCGACTCCGACGGGGGTAAGGCGGGATGGGGTGCAGTACCACCCGGTTGGGTCGCGGTAGTCGAGGTGATTGATCCGGCCGTCATCATCCGTATCCGCCCAGGCGTAGACGGTGTAGTTGCCCGGAGGAAGCCCGGAGATGACGTACTCCCCCGGCGTGTCGAGCGCGGCAAAGCCGCTGACGTACTGGGAGCGTTCTGGCTGCTCCCCTATCTCCATGACCCTGATCTCCGACGCCGAATATGCTGCGGCGTCGATCGCCGCGATGTAGATCGTTCCTCCCGCGTAATCCCCTGCCACACTCCCGGAGATGGAATCTCCACCGGTCGGGGTGGTGACGTTCGTGCAGCCTGCAGCGGCGATGAGGAGGATCGCCACGCCGACGATGCACGCCGGCCGGTATACGCGCAAAAGGCGCTCAGGTACTTGAATCATTACTTCTGCATGTAACAGGGGAGAATAAAACAATTTTCAAACGTTCTTTTTGAAGTATGATTGCGTTACGTGAATTAATGTTGATTGCCGATGCCCCCCGGCGTTCTCGGTAAAAAAAGATCGGGGGATCCGGTGCCCTGCCTACCGCCACTCCGTACCCGGCCGGGCGAACGAGCGGTTGGCATCGGCCGCCCGGTAGGGCACCCCGTAGAACCGGTGGTAGAAGGTGTCCGCCTCCTCCTCGATCCTGAAGTCAAAGATGTCGGGATGGAGGATGTTTGCGATCGCCATCAGCCCCAGGATCCACCGGGGGCTCCCGAAGTCCCAGGACGGGTGCATCGAGTAGACCCGCCCCTCCCGGACCGCCGGCACGTCGAGGCCGTGCTCCGCGCAGTAGCGGAGGGTATCCTCCACTGTGGAGGTGAGGAAACCCGACGTGAAGAGGTACTCCGGCGCGAGCGCGATGAACTCCTCACGCGGGATGCTGACGCCCGGCTTCCCCTCCCGGCCGATCGCCCGGTTGACGTAGGTGCCGCCGGCGGCCTCCACGAGCTTCCCCTCAAACCGGCCGGGGTTGAGGGCGAAGAGCGGGTGGCCCATCGCGTAATAGACCCGCGGGCGCCCTGCGTCCGCCGTCCGGTCGCGGATGAAGTCCAACCGCTCCCAGATGTAGGCACAGAGTTCCCGCCCCGCCTCCTCGCGGCCGGTCCGGCGGGCGAAGTCCATGATGAGGTCGAGGTAGGCGTCGATGTTGTTCATCCGGTCGTGGAGTTCCTTTCCGAGCATCCCGGTCCGGAGCACCTCGCCCCAGGTGCGGGCGAGGACCGCCTGGTCCCGCACGCCGAGGCAGGCGAGGATCGCCCAGACCATCTCGAGACCCCGGGTGACCCGGTACCCGCCCATCATGCCCGGCTCGTAGAAGACATCGGGGCTCGCAGAACCCCGGACGGGCAGGGCATACCCGCACCCGCAGACCGTCTGGGCCTCTCCTGCGAGGTGGGCGCCCATCGGGCCGAAGAACTCCCGCTCGATGCAGGGCTCCCCGCAGGACGGGCAGGAGGTCGTCAGGTGCGCCGTTCCCGGCGAATTGAAGAGGTAGACCCAGGGGAGGACCTCGCGGAGGCGGTCGCAGAGGGCCTCGCTCGCGTAGATCGTCGGCTCCTCGCCGAGCCCCGCATCGCCGAAGGGAACGAACCGCATCACCTGCAGGGGAATATCGGGGGAGATCGCCGCGAGCATCCGTGCCGCCCCCATCGCCTCCTCCTCCCCACCCCGACGGTAGACGACGGAGGCCTCGACATGCACCCCGCCCTCGCGGAGCAGCCGGACCGTGCGGAAGACCGGTGCGGCGCTCTTCGCCCCGCAGGCGCGGTAGCTCGCGTCGGTTGACCCCTTGAGCCCTACGTTGGCGAAGTCTATCCGCTCGCGGAGGTAGAGCGCCGAAGCTGCGGTCATGTAGCCGTTCGTGGAACAGCCGACGGAGAGGCCCTGCTTCCGGGCCCTCTCCGCGAGACGGCAGAAGGTCGGGAGCGAGGCTATCGGGTCGTTCAGCGCGAAGGCGATCCCGGTGCAGTCCTGGTCGGCCGCGAGGCGGAGCAGGTCGCCGGGGGTGAGGGCCGTCCCGGAGGCAGCAAGCGACTCGGCGTGCCCGACAAGCATCTCCGAGACGCACCCGCCGCACGAGAGGTTGCACCCGACCGTGCAGACCTGGAGGAACTTCGCGCCGGGGAAGAAGTGCAGGACCGGCAGCGACTCGATCGCGACGGGGAACGCGGCGAGGAAGGCGTCCGGGAACCGCTCGACGATCCCGGTGCCGTCGTTCTGGTACATCCGGCACCTCCCGGTCTTTCCCGGCGGGATCTCGCACCCGACCTCACAGATGGTGCATTGCATCCGCTCTCACCCCCTCATGACGATCCAGAACCCGGCCTCGCCCTGGCGGATCTCGCAGGCGGATATCCCCGCCCGCTCCAGGTCCCGGCGGATGGCATCCCGGTTCTTCGAGGCAAGCCGTCCGGCGGCTTTCTCCTCCCATTCGGGATCGATCTCGTGCATCTTTGCCGTGATCGCCGCCTTCAGGGCCGCGGTACCGAACCCGCCCCCGACGAACGTCCTCCCGCCCGGCCGGAGCACCCGCTGGATCTCCGAGAACGCCCGCACCCGGTCGTCCCAGAAGAAGAGCGAGCCCCGGCTCACGACCAGGTCAACGGAGCCGTCGCCGTAGGGCAGGTCGTGGACGTCGCCGCAGACAGGGCATATCCGGCCGCCGAGCCCGGCTTCCTGGAAATTCCGTCGCGCTATCGCAAGCATATCGGCCGACGGATCGAGCGCATCGATCGCAAGCCTCGTTTCGCTGCAGAGCGCCATCGCGAGGTGTCCGGGCCCGCACCCGACATCGACGCACCTGCCCTCCGTGATCCCGCAGGTCTCGATGACCTGCCGGGCGACGACCGGGTAGATCGGTGCGAACGGTCCCTTCGCGATGGCGTCCATCCTCCCGGCGCCGTCGCCGGTAAAAAGGTCGTGTGAATTCTCTGTCATGGTGTCACCTATCATGGTGTCCCGCCACAGGCACGCAGATCCGCCGGTTGAACGGGTCGCCGAGGTGCACGATCTGGACGTCCGTCCCGTAGGCCCGGCGCATGGTCTCCTCGCGGATGACGTCTTCCGGGGGCCCGTGGCAATGATGCTTCGATCTTTCAGGATCGCGACCCGGCTTGACGTCAGGAGTGCGTGGTCCGGGAAATGGGTGATGAGTGCACAGGGCACGTAAACGGATCTTACCTTTCTTTCACTCCATACCGAGTATCTACAGCACATGATGCCGGTTTCAGGCCCGCCCCGCTGGTTTGGGGGAGATCTTTCATCCTTGAGATGAAAACGATTGCCTTTCAGGCTATGGTTAAGTGAAACGAGTTGACATTGGCGGTGAGCGTGGAGCAGCTGTGCTGTCCGGGTCCCGTGGGCCGGGGAGCGCATCTGTCGCCATTCGCGCCTCAGGGAGCGAGGCCCGGACGGTCTCAGGGAAACAGGTCAGGACCACCTGGCACCTCTACCTCGACCGGCTGCCCGCAGAGGCCCGGTCGGCGTTCGTCGCGGAGGTGGCGAACCGGTACGCGGAGCGGTACCCCTCATCCAACGGCTGCATCCACGTCCCCATGGTGCGTCTTGAGGTTGAGGCAGTCTAAGAACCGGCATGACGGCGATTTGACTCCCCGGCTACGGCCGGAGGCGGATCGGGGCTCCGGGACACTGCCCCGGCCCCCCGGGGGCGGCACCTGCTCCGCTACATCCTCCGGGACGCTGCCCCGGCATGCCAGCGAAGTGCCGGGCCGATGATCCCCCGGGCTTGATGTTCACCTCGATCAAGTGTTTCCGACAACCCCAATGGGCACCGGAGCAGTCCTGTTTTTTAGATCTGTCCATTAAAAACAGTTTAAACTGTTGGTCAATATTTATCACCTCTCGCTTCAAATAGTAGTGATCGTTTGACGATGAACTCTACCAATAATTTTCTCACCGAAGGACCGGTCGGAAAAGGCCTTCTGGTAGTGGCTCTTCCGATCATCATCAGTAACCTCCTCGCGAGCATCCTGGAGGTGGTGGATATGTATTTCATCGGCAAACTCGGCGACGTCTCGATTGCCGGCGGAGCGATGAGCATATCCATCATACTGGTGCTCACGACCGTGATCTTCGGGGTCGTGACGGCAACGGCTGCATTTGTGTCGCGAGCATACGGGTCAGAGCGGTTTGAGCGTATCCAGGTGATCCTTTCGCATTCGCTTTACCTGGCGCTTGCCTTTTCGGCGATCCTTGCAGTCATCGGCTTATTCTGGTCTCAGGACCTTCTCCTGCTCCTTGGAGCGGATCCTGAGGTTGCAGCGGAGGGAACACGCTTCCTCTCCCCGATGCTGATAGGAATGTTCGTCTTCGTCACACTGATGATCCTGACGACGGTCTTCCAGAGTACGGGTGATTCCAGGACACCGATGTTAGTAATGATCGCAGTGAACATTGTGAACATCGTCATGAACCCGACACTGATCACGGGTCTTGGTGGTTTCCCGGCACTCGGCATAGCCGGATCTGCGTACGCTTCCCTGACATCGCGTACGACCGGCGTGCTGCTCCTGATCGGGGTGATGTACCTCCTGCCGTCCCGAAAGAACGGACCGGTCCGGTTCCCGAAGAAATGGACGTTTGAGCCGCGACTGGTCAAGGATATCGTGAAGGTCACGATACCGTCGGCGGTGCAGAGCGGCGTTCGGAGTTTCGCGTTCCTGGGGATGACCGCGATCGTGGCACTGTACGGCACGGCGGCGGTGGCGGCATACGGCATCTGCCAGCGTCTGGATATGTTGGGTCTCGTCTTCGTGATGGGGCTCTGCACGGGCGTCGCGGTGATGGTCGGGCAGAACCTGGGAGCGGGGAAAGTGGAGAGGGCGGAGAAAGCGGTCAGGATTGCGACGATCGTGAATGCGTCGTTTATGGCGCTTGTGGGTATCCTCTACCTGCTGTATGCGGAGCATCTCCTGGCGTTCTTCGGCGCGGCAGGCGAGACGCTTGCAGATGGCATCCTGTTTATGCAGGTGATCCCGATGTCGTACTTCGTGATAGCCATGGCGATGACGATGGGGTTTGCGATGAACGGTGCGGGGATGACGAGACCCGGCATGTATGCGGCGATCGCGGGGCAGCTGATCGTGCAGGTAGGTCTTGCCGCGGTCGCTGTGGCGATGGGTCTGCCGCTACAGTTCGTCTGGTTCGCGGTGGTCTGCGGCACTGTGGTGGTGTTCCTCTGCGATCTCTTCTTCTACCGGCAGGGGGTCTGGAAGACGAAGAAGTTGAACCTCGGTGGGGAGAATTAATCCAGAGATTCTTTGACAACCTTTTTTTTGGATTAACCCCGCAGACAATCTCTGGTCCCGGTACTTCGCTAGGATATTTGAGACAACCATCAGGAGGTCAAATCCTCGACTTTCCTTCGCAAACTTCGCGGTTCAAAGCCTGATGGCCTCTTGTCGTCCGGACGTTCCGTCCGTCGCCACTCGAAGACCTTCGGTCTTCTCAAGCTCCGGACGTTCCGTCCGTCGCCACTCGAAGA
>JAQVVW010000054.1 GCA_028698765.1 Methanoculleus sp.
CCTTCCGGCCGCTCGACGGTGTCTGGGTCTACTCAAATGAGGCCTGCACGGTCCCGCTGACCTTCGCCCCCGGCGGGCCCGAACTCCCGCCCGCGAAAGAACTCGGCAAAGGCTGGAACGCGATCGGGTTCTCGGATACCGAACCCACGTCCGCGGCAAGCACCCTGCTCTCGCTCGGAAACCACTGGGCGACCCTGATCGGCTACGACGCGGAGAACCAGGAGTACGGCGTATCGATCATCCGCGGCGCCAGCGGCAACCACGGTGACGAACGCACGATGGAGCCCATGCAGGGCTACTGGGTCTACATGACTGAGGCAGATACGCTTGCTGCCATCGGTGCCTGAAGGTGAACAGGCGATGATGCGGTATGGCGCTGTGCTGATCCTCATCCTCGGCCTCGTCGCCAGTGCGGCGGGTGCCGGGGATCCAACCCCCGTTTTGCCTCACGAGTTCTATGGAAGCGTAACGGTTGCCGGGTCTCCTGCACCGGCCGGGACCGTGATCACCGCGACGATCGGAGGAACCGAATGTGGTTCGGTTCAGACTGTAGAATCTGGACGATATGGCAACTCTGATGTGAGCCTCGGAACCAGACTGGACGTGACGGCAACCTCCGACCAGGCGGGAGCGACGATCACGTTCTACGTCAACGGCGTTGCCGCACAGGAGACCGCGACCTTCACATCCGGAGCGGTGACGGTCCTTGATCTGACCGCGGCCGCCGGGGAGAGCACGCCTACGCCCACGCCCACACCGGGCAGCGGGGGTAGCGGCGGCGGTCCCAGCAGCGGAGGGTCCCCCTCCAAAGACCCCGGATCGGAGGTAACCTACGACCCGGACGCTCCTCTAGCCCCGGAGGTCTTCACCGGGAGCGCGTCCCTCACCACATCAACGAACGGCGTGGTGCTGGAACCGGTGACAGTCAGGACCAGCGACGAGAACGGTGCCGTGACGATCCCGGAGGGTACCGTCGCCCTCGATGGGGACGGGAACCCGCTCGGCGAGGTGACCTGCAGTGAGGTCGCTCCGGCAGAGATCCCGCCGGCCCCGGCAGGAACGACCATCGCTTTCGCGCTCGCGTGCGGCCCGGCAGGAGCCACCTTCAACCCGCCGGCAGTCCTCACCTACACCCTCTCCGCAGAAGAGTGGGCACAGATCGATGAGGGCGCCACACCGGTGGTGATGTGGTACAACCCGGAGAGCAGCGAGTGGCAGGAGATCGCCGCCACGGTGGACCCGGCCACGCGGACGGTCACCGCAGAGGTCGATCACTTCAGCATCTATGCCCTGGCATGGACCGTCCCGGCGACGACGGTGGCAGCGGGGGCAGAGGGAACCGGGACTCCGGCCGCGGAGCCCGGGCCCGCGCTCCCGCTCTGGGCACTGGCTGTCGCAGCCGTGCTGATAGCGGCGGTTGTAGCCTTCCTCGTTCTGAGGAAGAAGTAACCCCCATTTTCACACTTTTTGAGGAGGAGCGAATGTTACCAGCGCACTGGCGGGGTCCTTTTCCATACCCGGCGATCGTCGCAGTCTTCATCTGCCTCGCACTGGCGGTTCCGGCCGCTGCGTCCCCGACAACCGGGGTGCATATCGTAAAGCTCGCAGCCGACGGCGTCACCGTCTTAAACGAGACGACGGTCGACTACCGCTGGATGGAGGCACACCTCCCGGTCCAGGGGGACGGCGTGACCCACTACTACCACCAGGGACCGGTCTTTACGGGGGACCCCTGGAACCCCGGAGAAGACACCAATGTTCTTGAGAAGGATATGGGCGCGGTGAAGGGGACGGACCTTGCCGACCTCTGTGACCTCGTCGGCGGAATGGCCGGGGAGGATACCGTCAGGATCCGGGCGGCAGACGGGATGTCGAAGATCTTCCCGTACCGGAACGTCTACGAACCGGAACCCCGGCAGGGACCGATGGTCATCACCTGGTACAGGGCCGACGAGGGGTACGTCCCCGACTACTACACGGGGATGCGCCTCGTCTTCTTCGCGGATACCTCGACCAACCCCGACGGCATCCACGCCTTCGGCATCTGGGATATGCACGAGTGCTTCGATCCCGAGTACTGGTACTTCTTCCAGCCCAACCTGCCGACCACGACGGGTCTCTCCGTGCAGTATGTGAGCGAGATCGTCATCTACAGCGAGGAAGAGCCCACCGGGAGCATCCGTGTAAACTCGACGTCCCCCGGGGCCGCCGTCTATATCGATGACGAAGAGACCGGTAGCGTGACCCCCTGCACCCTCTCCGGGATCGAGACCGGGAGCCATGTGGTCCGGGTCGAGAAAGAGGGATTTGTCCAGCCGGACGAGAAGTGGGTCACAGTCGTGGCGAACACGGTCACGGAGGTCGACTTCGACCTTATCGCCGAGACAGGGAAGATCGATGTCTCCTCTGTCCCGACGAATGCGAGCATCTACCTCGACGGGAACGATACGGGATTCCGGACCAACGCGATCCTGGAAGCTGTCCCGGTCGGCGAGCATACGATCGAACTCGTGCTGTCGGGCTACCGGAACGCCACCCAGACCGTCGTCGTCGAGATGGACGTGGTCAGTATCGTCGATGTGGCACTCTCCCGTGAGAGCAGCGACACAGGCGGATCCGGCGGATCCTCTTCCGGGAACGGGAGCATCTCCATCACTTCGGTGCCGATGAACGCGAGCATCTTCCTCGACGGAAACGCCACAGGGTTCTGGACCGATGCGACCCTGGAAGACATCCCGGTCGGCGAGCACACGATCGAGCTCGTGATGCCAGGTTACAGGAATGTCACCCGGAACGTCACTGTCGAGGAGGGTAGGTGCAGCATTCTTGACGTGATCCTGGTACTCGAGAACAGCACGGTGGGTGAGATCACTGGCGGGACCGGGCGGATCGCCGTATCCTCGGTCCCGGCGAACGCAAGCATCTTCCTTGACGGAAAGGACACAGGGGCCCGGACCAACACGACCCTCAAAGCGGTTACGGCCGGCGAGCATACGGTTGAACTCGGGATTCCGGGCTACGTGAACGCCACCCGGACGGTCACCATAGAGGAGGGCAAGAGTATCACCCTCGACCTGATCCTCTCTCGGGCGGGCAATGAGACCGGGGCGAACGCCGCAGGCCGCGATGGACCCGGGTCCGGGAGCCCCGCGCCGGGTAACCCCATAGAGGCTCTCGTCGCAACGGTTCTCGGCTTCATAAACGGAATACTCTCTGCCTTCGGGATCGGAGGCGATCTGCCGGCCACACCGGAGCCGGAGAGCACCGTGGCTCCCCGCGAAGATACTGCCACTCCTGAGCCGACCAGTACACCCGTACTCACTGCACCCACCCCGGACGGCACTCCGGGGACCAGGAGCCACTCCGGCGGGCTCTACATCCAGTCATATCCCCCGGGTATGACGATCGTCGTTGACAACAAAAAGCTGGTGTCGCAGACACCCCAGGTCGTCTACGGGCTCCGCGAGGGGCTCCACAGCATCCGCGTAGAGGCGACCGGGGACAGCGACAGTGACGAGACCGGTTACCGGTTTGAGACGGTCCAGGCCTGGGTCTACCCCGACGCGATCTCCCCGGTCTCCCTCGACGGCGTGACCGTCACCAGCAGGAAGACAATCCGGGTAGAATCGGAGGCATACCAGGGTGAACGGTTCACCGCGAACGGGCTCTACCCTGCCGGAACCATCCCGGGCGACGCTGTCATCGAGGGGATGAAGTCCTGGGTCACCGTCTCCCGGAACGGGACGTTCCTCTCGTTTACCGTTCCGGGCGGCATCGGAGCCGGCGAGACGTATCGGATCGAGCCCCGGAGTACGGAAACCGTCACGATCAGCATCCGGTCCAGTCCTCCGGGAGCCCTGGTCTTCATCGACGGGTTCCCCACGGGTAAACACACCCCGTGCAGGGTGGAGGGGCTCTCCACCGGGCAGCACCGCATCCAGGTCTCTATGCCCGGATACCTCCCCGCTGAAGAGGTCATCACAATACCCGAGGGCTCCAGAACCGGCGGCGCCATCACCTGCACGCTCGAGGAGTATGTCCACGGAGACCTTCTCGTCGAGAGCGCTGTCCCGGACGCAAAGATCTATCTTTACGGCCGGTATACCGGGGAGAAGACGCCGTACACCTTCAACGGGATGAGCATCGGGACCTATGAGGTCAGGGCCGTCTCGGACGACGATTCGAAGACAGTCGAGGACGTGCTGGTGAAGCCCGGTGAGACGACCCGGTGCGTGGTGGCCCTGAAGGAGGATGCACGGTGAGCCGGTACCCGAACCTCTTGCCTCTGGCAACGGCTGCCGTGCTCCTCGCGCTCATCCTCCCGGCAGCATCGGCTGCCGTCGTCTGGGGCCCGTACGTCACGAATACCAGCGAGAACTCAGCGGTGGTCAGCTGGAAGACGGCGTCCCCGGCAGGGGATGGATGGGTCGAGTATGCTCCCGAGGGCGGTGAGACGTACCGCATACCCTCCACCAGCGAGGGAGCCATGCATCACGTGCTTCTCACCGGCCTCACGCCGGCGACCACCTACCGCTACCGCGTCGGTACCGGAGACGGAGTGACGGGCGACTGCAGGTTCCGGACGTTCGGCGACGAGAGGTTCACCTGCATCATCTACGGCGACACACGGGCGCAGAAGCCTCTCTTCACCCAGGCAGAACGGCACGGCCTGGTGGCGGAGAGGATCGCCGCAGAGGAGGATATCCTCTTTGTCATGCACACCGGCGACTTCGTCTGCGAAGAGGAGGAATGGGACGAGTTCTTCACGGTAGCCGGACCCATGCTCCGGAACACGACCCTCGTGCCGGTGGCGGGCAACCATGACGGGTCGGCGGAGGAGTTTGCCGACGTCTTCGGCCTGCCCCCGTATTACTCCTTTGACGCCGGCAGCCTTCACGTGACCGTCCTCGACAGCAACGACCGCGCATGGGCGGATATGGGTTCGCAGACCTCATGGCTGAAAGGGGACCTCGCATCGTCCCTGCCCCGGAAGATCGTGGCATTCCACCACCCGCCGTTCAGCTCCGACCGGCAGCACCCCGGGGGAGACCTGGGCATCCGGGCGGAGTGGTCTGAGGTCCTATCGGAGAACGGTGTCGATGCCGTATTCGGGGCACACACCCACGCCTACGAGCGCTACAGGGTCAACGGGACCGAGTACTTCGTCGTCGGGTGCGGCGGGGCCCCGTTCTACGCCCTCTCGGAGGAGAAGCCCACGGGGCACCAGGCCGGGCGGGAACAGACCCTCGGCTACATCCGGGCTGTTGTCAGCCCTGATGCCATCGATCTCGAGATGATGGCGGTCGCGGAGGTCGCGAAGGACGGCAGGGTGACGACGTATCCGCCAGGGACCGTCATCGACACCGTCCGCCTCCCGGCAGATGCCGCACCGCAGGAGAGCGCTCCTGCCGCGTGGTGGGTCGTGCCGGCGGCCCTTCTCGGGGGTGCAGCACTATTCAGAATTCGGAGATGAAGATTATGCGTACCAGATTGCCATGGATGCTGCTTGCGCTCCTCTGCGTGAGCATGCTCGCCGCTGCCGCCTCGGCGGCGCCAACGACCGAACTGCACGTTGTAAAGATCGCAGCCGACGGGCAGACGGTCCTCAACGAGACGACGATCGATTATCGCTGGATGGAGGCAAACCTCCCCGTTCTCGGGGACGGCGTGACCCACTATTACCACCAGGGGCCCGTCTTTGAAGGAGACAAATGGGATCCCGAAGAGACGACGAACTTCAAGGACAGGGGGGCCGTGAAAGGCACGAACGTTCGCGACCTTGCCGAACTGGTCGGCGGCGCCGAACCCGGCGACGAGATCATGGTCAGGGCGGCCGACGGCTATCACGTCGAGTTTGCCTACCAGAACGTCTACGAGCCCGATCCCCGCCAGGGACCCATCGGGATCTGCTGGTACAACGGCGCGGAGGCGGGGGCCGGCGAGCGGCAGGGCCGCGGCTACGTCCCCGACTACTACATGGGGATGCGGCTCGTATTCTTTGCTGACAACTCGACCAACGCGGAAGGTCTCCACGTCTACGGGAACCAGGATATGTATGATACGCTCCCCGAGTCGGCCCAGCACTTCTACGACCTCTATCCCTCCACGGGAGGCCTCACGGTGAAGTGGATCGACGAGGTCCGGGTTTACACCGGCGGGTTCCACGGCGAGCGGGGAGCCCTCGCGGGCTCGCTCGACGGCCCGGCAGCGACTGCAACGACTGAAGCGCCGGCAACCCCGCTCTCTCTTGCGGTGACGCTCGCAGCAGCCCTCGGCGCAGCGGCGTTCCATGCTAGGAGAGGAGCGTGATACCGGTGCACCGGATCGCTCCGGCCCTCCTTGCCCTGGTGCTGGTCGGCGGCGCGGCCCTTGTCACGGGGTGTCTCGATCCTGCGGCCGCCGTCGAGGAAGTGACATGGAACCTGACGCTTGCCGGCGAAGAGGAGCAGGTACTCACGCATCCCGAGATCCGGGCGATGCCTGCCGTCGAGGGCTACGGCTACTCGGTCTCGACGGTCGGGATCAAGTATGGTCCGAACCGCTACCGCGGCGTACTCCTCGCCGATCTCGTCGAGATGGCGGGCGGAGCCGGCGAAGACGACCTGATCTACGTCTCCGCAGAGGACGGCTACCTCTGGGTCTTCGATGCCGCGCAGTTGCGGGGCGAAGAGTTCTTCACGTTCGACGAGAACCTCCATGAGATCCCCTCACCGGCGCTCCGCGTCATTCTCGCCTACGAGCAGGACGGCAAACCCCTTGCCTATGGAGACGGCGGACCGCTCCGCCTTGTCGTCATCACCGAGACACCTGATGTCATCACCGAAGGGAGCCCCTGGGTGAAGTGGGTCGACCGGGTCGAGGTCAAGAGAGGATGACAAGAACGATAGTCTTCCTTGCGGCCCTTGCCCTCACCGTCCTCATGGCATCCGCAGGCTGCACCGACTCCGGCCAGGAGCGCACCGTCCTTACGGTGGTCCCGGCCGGGAGCCTTCTTTCTCCGCTCGAGGAGGTGGAAGCCGCCTTTGAAGACCGGCACCCGGATATCGATGTCCGGCTCGAAGGGCACGGGAGCATCCAGGCCATCCGGCAGGTGACGGATCTTCATCGGGCAATCGACGTCGTCGCGGTCGCGGACGCCTCGCTCATACCGGACATGATGTATATCCCAATGAGCGAGGGAGAGGGGAACTACACCGACTGGTACGTTCCCTTCGCGGCAAACGAGATCGTGATCGCCTACACCGACCGGAGCGCGGGGGCCGATGAGATCACGGCAGAGAACTGGTACCGGATCCTCGCCCGCCCGGACGTGCGGGTGGGGTTCTCAAACCCCATGCTCGATGCCTGCGGCTACCGGGCGCTGATGGTGACGGCGCTCGCCGAAGAGCATTACGGTGAGCCCGGGCTCTTTGGCGCCATCATCGGCGGCTCCTTCGACCCGCCGCTCACCCCCGCCAGCGTAGACGGGATGACGGTGATCACCCTGCCGGAGCGGATGAGGCCGGCAGACGAGAAGGTCGCTATCCGGGACGGGAGCATCTACCTTCTCTCGCTCCTCGACGCAGGCGGCGTCGACTATGCCTTCGAGTACAGGAGCGTCGCCGAGGAGCACGGGCTCCGGTGGATCGACCTCCCGGCAGAGATCAACCTCGGCTCTGCGGCGCACGCTGATGACTACGGGAAGGTGCACGTGACCCTCGGATTCCAGCGGTTCCGGTCCATCGGGAGCGAGCGGATAGGCCAGCCGATCGTCTACGCCGTCACCGTGCCCGA
>JAQVVW010000055.1 GCA_028698765.1 Methanoculleus sp.
GGGGCGCTCCGCATCCCGCTCACCCTCGACCCGGCGGCGATCCCGGTCAACGTGCAGGAGACCTCACCCGTGTATCTCCCGCTGCCGGACGACGATGTGGCGACCGAAGTGCCGGTGAGCCTTTTCCCGGCGGGTGAGGAGGAGCACGTCTACTCGGCGAGCGAACTCGAGCAATATCTCCGCTGCCCGGTCGAGTACGAACGGCGCTACCGGCTTGGTCTCGCTACGCCGCCGGTCAGGGCGGCATCCGCCGGGGAGGATGCAATGACCCGCGGCCTCGTCGTCCACGAGGTCTTCCGCGGCCGGGACCCCGCCGCGGTGCTGCGGCGCTACGGCATGGACCCCGGCCGGGCGGGGGAGTACCGGGAACTCTATGAGCGGTTCCGTGCGTCGCCCCTGATGCAGGGGAACACCCGCGACCATTGTGAGGTGCCGTTTTTGGCACGGGTGCGTGGCGTGGCGTGCAGGGGGGTCATTGACCGACTGGCGCAGCGATCGGACGGCGCCTGGGTGCTCATCGACTACAAGACCGGAACGCCGGGGAACGCCGGGGACTACGCGGTCCAGATGACGGTCTACCGGCACGCCGCCGGGCAGATCCTCGGCCAGCCGGTGACGGCGTACCTCTACTTCGTCGACGCCGACCGCTGGATGGAGGTTGCGGTGGATGAGGAGCGGGTTTTTGATACGATCGAGCAGGCGGTCCGGGGGATCGAGCAGGGGACCGATTAGACCGGGGCGGCGAGGAGGGCCGTAGGGTATAAGAGGGCAGATAGAGTACTCAAGAGTAACGATGCATCCCCTTGCCCAGAGGATGCGGTCCTCGGCGAGGTCGTCTATGCCTGGGGACTTCCTCCTCGATCTCGAGGATATCCGCGACGCCATCATCTCCATCCGCTCCTATGTCGGGGACCGAACGTTTGAGGAGTTCGTGAGCGATCGCATGTGCCTTGACGTCGTCGTGCTCAGTTTATCACTATCGGGGAGGCGGTAAAACAGATTCCCCCAGGCGTCACCGCCCATCACCCGGAGATCGAGTAGCGAAAGATTGCCGGGCTCCGGGACATCAGCGTTCACTCCTACTATGCAGTGAAACCGACGATCCTCTGGGATATCATCCAGACCAAACTCGGACCCCTGGGGGATGCGGTAGAGGCGATGATCCAGGAAGAAGAGGGACAACGAAACCCGATTGCGATTCGCTGTTTTCGCTGCACTATCCAGAGGCACTTGCCGTAAGGTCGTATGTAACACCTGGAGACCTTACCGGGGAGAAAAGTTCACGAACTTTTCCTGAACATCTTTTAGACCGGTTCGCCCCCCGGGTACCGGCTTTCTGCCGCCGTCCCGCAAGCCTCCCCGGTAACTGCCAAAAGGGGGAGACGCGGCCGTTCCAGCATTCTTTTATCCTCATCGATGCCAGCCTCTGGCATGAGTGAACTCTCGACAGGCATGCCGGCACCGGACTTCTGCCTCCCGGACGCGGACGAAGAGACGGTCTGCCTCGCGGACCTGCGGGGCGGCTATGCAGTCGTCTACGCCGCAGCCTATCACCCCGACCCCGCGGTAACGAAGCCCTTAATACTAATCCAGATTAGTACTAATCATGATTAGGGAGTTCATCGACCGCGAGACCGAGCGTGCCCTTCTCGAGGAGGAGTGGCGAAAGGACGGCGGCCGGCTGATCATCCTCTACGGGCGGCGCCGGATCGGCAAGACGCGGCTGGTCACCGAGTTCATCCGCGGCAAGGAGGGCATCCTCCATTTCGCCGAGGACACCGCACCGCAGATCCAGATCCGGCGGCTGCAGGAGGCGGTAGCCCGGTTCTTCACCGACCCGCTTCTTGCAACGCTCGAGATCTCGACCTGGGACCAACTCTTCACCTACCTCACCCGGATACCGCTCGCCGACCGCCGCTACCTTGTCATCGACGAGTTCACCTACCTGATCAAGAACGACCCGACCGTCCTCTCCGCGCTCCAGAAAGCCTGGGACACCGCCCTTGCCGGGTCGAACTGGTGTATCCTCCTCTCCGGGTCGATGCTCGGGCTGATGACCGACAGTGCGCTCTCCTACACCTCGCCCCTCTACGGGCGGCGGACCCGGGACATGCTTCTTGGCCCGCTCCGGTTCTGCGACGCACGAAAGTTCCTTCCTTCATTCTCCTTCCGGGACGCTCTCAAGGCTCACCTGACCATCGGGGGCATCCCCGAGTACCTCCTCAAGGCCGGAGACTACCTCGACTATGCCACGTTCGTCGAGCGGGAGTTCTTCAATAAGTACGGCTACTTTTACCGGGAACCCTACTTCCTCCTCTCGCAGGAGTTTCGGGAACTGAAGACCTACCAGGCAATCCTCAACGCCATCGCCGTCGGCAACACGGCCGCGGGCACTATCGCCCAGTTCTGCGGCATGGACGCCCGCCATCTCTACCCCTACCTCGATGCGATGATCCGGCTTGGGTTCATCGAGAAAGAGTTGCCCTTCCCCGGCAACCGGCGGCAGGGGTTGTACCGGATCAAGGACTGCATCTTCGACTTCTGGTACAACTTCGTCTTTGCACGCCGGCAGGCGATTGAGACAGAGAGCCTTTCGAGCGATGCCGTCGATATGAATCCCTACTTCGGCAAACAGTTCGAGGTCTTTGTGCGGAACGAGTTCTCCCGGAAGATCCTCCCGGGATACACCGTCGGCCGGTGGTGGTACCGCGGCGAGGAGATCGATCTCGTTGCCGTCCGGGAGAGCGACGCGAGCATCGTCTTTTGGGAGTGCAAGTGGGGGAGCCTTACGGAAAGGGAGGCCCGCGGCGTGCTCACGCGCCTCGTGCAGAAAGCGGAGCACGTCCGGCACGAACGCTACACCCACGAGCGGTTCTGCCTCGTCGCCGGCAACGTCGAGGGGAAAGGCCGGCTCCGAGGGGAGGGGTTCCTCGTCTACGACCTTGAGGATATCGAGGCGGCGTGTAGCACCGGGTAGTCGTCGCCGCTGCAGCCCCTACGGCCGGCGGTAATCCCCCTCCCCGCCCGGGGGCGGTCCGCTCGCGCACACGATATGCCTTTGCGATCCGGACCGAGAGGTTCCGGCCCCGTGCCGGGGGCCGACACCCTGAGTACTAATCAGGATTAGTACTGATCACGATTAGGACTTCAGCGACCGCGAGGCCGGGCGCAAGGTCATTAGACACCGCATCTGGAGTCCCGTACAGGAAAAGATGCTTTCTGCCGGCCGGATTGCCGGCATGCTGTGCGGGACGCTCACGGCATCCCGGCACCGGGGGTCACGCTTACCTGTATTAGGTTACCCGGTGCTTATGGAGTACCCGTACCACGTGCCGTCAGTGGTCTCGATCAGGACGATGTCGGGGTTGTCGGGACTCCTGTAGAACATCAGTCCCCGCGCCGGGTCCTCGGCCGTCGACCACCCCGGCAGCGTCGGGTCCTCCTGCCACTTGAAGCCGGCGATATCCAGGGGAGGCCTCTCACGTGTAATGCTTCTTGAGGTACTCCTTCACTTTCCTTGAGACCAGCCATCCCTGGTCGAGCCGGCTGATGATCGCATCGATGGCCCACGCCTGCTCTATGATCTTTCTGTCGATCTCCGTATCCCCCATCTCCGCAAGAGCGATGATGACGGTGAGGGGGTTGCGGATGGAGTCGTTCAGGATAGCAAGCTGCTCGATGTTCTCCTCGATCTGGAGGAACGCACTCTTCTTGAGGCTCTCCAGCAGATACCGCTCCGAGGTGTCGCGGGCGCTTGCGAACACCAGTTGCTGACCGTCGATCGTCACAGGAAAGGCTGTTATCTCTACGAAGATCCGGGTGCCGTCCTTGAGGACAGAGATAAACTCGGTCGGGCCGGCAGCGGTGCCGGCCGTGAGGTGACAGAGCATGGCCTCTACCTTCGGCAGCTCGTCCCGCGGCATGAATCCGGTTTCGACAATGCTCTTGCCGATGAACTCCTCCCTCAGCCTGCCCGACAGTTTTTCGGCCGCCCGGTTTCCATCGACGATAATCCCGTTCATATCGGTGAGGTAGAAGGCGTCCGGGGCGTACTCGAAGAGTATCTTCAGCCGCTCCTCCGAACTCCTCAGCGCCTCATCCGCCAGCTTGCGTTCGGTCACGTCCACCAGGCTGCCGACGATCCCCGGCCGCCCCTCGAACTGGAGGCGAGTTGCAAAATTCTCGAGGAATATGATCCGCCCGTCTTTGTGCACGCCGCAAAACTCGTGGTGCTCCGATTCGGTATCGCCGGAAAGAAGGGCCTGCTGCCGCCTCTGTAGATCTTCCAGGTACTCCGGGGCGATCAAGGCGGAGCGTGTCCCGGGACCAAGAAGTTCGTCGCGCGAATACCCGAAGATCTCGGCAAACCGCGTATTGAAATACCGCAGGTGGTTGTCCTGCAGCAGGTAGACCCCTACCGGGGAGCGCTCCACCGGGTTCCGGTAGACCTCTTCGTTCATCGTCCGGAGGATTGCTGAGCCGATGATGCTTGCCGCTGCCTGGAGCGCGTCGATCTCCGCCGGAGACCAGGTGCGCTCCCTCCGGCTCTCGTCAAACCCGATGAAGCCCCACCACTGCTGGTGGACGAAGATCGGAACAACCGCAACGGACTGGATCCGCCGGGGTTCGAGATGAGCCCGTTCGGTATCGGGGAACGTCCGGACCGGCCCGACGATTGGCCTCCCGGCCGCGAGTTCCTCATACCAGCGGGGGATCACGTCGTAAGGGACGTTCCGGAGCTCCGGACTGTCGATCCCGGCGGCGACCCCCTCCGCATTCCACTCCCACCGCTGGCTGCAGACGACCTTGCCGGTCGCGGGGTCCGTGCCGTTCTCGAAGATGTAAACCCTGCTTACGTCGGTTGCCCTGCCGAATCGTTCGAGAACCTCGCGCATCAGCCTCTTCCAGTTCGCTTCCTTGAGGAACCGGTCCGCCGCAAAGTTCACCGCATTCATAATGGCGTCGTGCCGGCGGAGGGCCTCGGATGCTTTCTTCCGCTCGGTGATATCCTCAAAGAGGTAAAGTCTCCCGAAGTACCGGTCGTCCGCATCGCGGATCTGGGTGGAAAACCTCCTGATACACCGCCCGTCGACGAACTCGATCTCGTCCTCGATGATCGACCGGTTCGCTTCATCCTGGAGCGACGTGCAGGATGCGGCAAATGCCTCCGTGTCCTTGACGAGCGGGATGCAAAGGGAGATTATATCGCTGTTCCGGAGGTTCCCCGCCCTCAGCTCGTCCTCCAGGTGCAAGAGCCCCCACATGTCGCAGAACCTGCTGTTGAAGTAGTGAATATCGTCCGTCCGGTTGTCGACGACCAAGTGGGCGAGCGGGGAGGCCTGGGCCATCCGGGAGAGCAACGCTTCGTTCCACCGGAGCCTCTCTTCCACCCGCCGCTCCTCGGTCACGTCGCGGCCGCACCCCACAGTCCCGATCATCCGTCCGTTCTCGTCCCGGAACGGGGCCTTGTTGACGTCGAGGAAGAGAAATTCTCCCTTTATATTCCCATATTCGTCGAACCGCATCGGTTCTCCGCTTTCCATGACGATCGCATCGGAGTCCCGGCAGATCTCGTCGAAGGTGTGCCAGGCCGGGTCATCGGAATGGGCCAGCCGCTCACGTTCGGCAAAGAAGAGGCCGGTCTTACCCACCGGTTCGTCGGTGTCGGCCGCGTTGAGGAGTTTATCGCAGAGGGCCCTGTTCGCGAAGAGGTAGCGCCCCTCCATGTCTTTTGCCCATATGAGATCGGGCACGTTGTCACACATCATCCGGGCAAGACGGTAGAGGTCGCGGGACTGCTGGTTGGTCCGGGCGAGTTCGCCCTCCACACTTTTGCGCTCGGTGATCTCGCGGAGCGTGACGAGGTTTGCTTCCCGCCCTCTGAAGAGGATCTTCGTACCGAGCCCCTCGATCCACTTATCGTTCCCGTGCAGATCCCGCATCAGGTAGTGGGCAAGGTAGCTGTCGTGCCCGGAACGCACGTTCTTGAGGTCAGAGATGACGGCCTCCGCATAGTCGGGGTGGACGAACTGCAGCAGGTTCCGGCCGGAGAGATCGGCCGGGGAGGAGAGGCCGGCGTGCGCTGCGGCCGCGGTGTTGGCAAATAGGGTGGAGCCGTCCCGGTCGAGGATGAGGACGGCATCCACGAGGGCGTTGAAGACCTGCGGGTGTTCCGCCGTCCGCTCTTCATCCTGTTCGCAGGGGCGGGAAGAGACGATGCAGGTGATATCCGTGTCCGGGAAGGAGGATGCGGCAATCGTCACGGGCAGGAGCGATCCATCGCGGCGGGCCAGTTCGGCTAAATAACCTGCGACCGCGCTTTGTTCGTCTATCGACCGGCAGAATCGTTCTCGCTCCGCCTCGTCCGGCCATATCTCGGGGAGCGTGAGGGACACGAGT
The DNA here is from genome assembly GCA_028698765.1 of Methanoculleus sp. The sequence goes on from JAQVVW010000055.1 coordinate 6,400, forward strand.
TCTTCCGGCGGGTAGCCGAGCATGCCGGAGAAAACGTCGGTTGCCCGGGTGATCCTGAATGCTCGCGGACCGAGGGTAAAAAATCCCGTCTTTACGCCTTCTTGTCCATGTTCGGGCAGGCCAGGCGCCCGGGTTTCCTCTTTCATCGTCTTCAGAAAGACTTTTACTTCCTTCTTTATACCGATGTCTATTTCTTCTGCTACTGAACCGCCCGCACGCTTCTTCCGATCGATTGAGCATATAACATCGCCTACAACGCAACCCTCCAGGCCGGGCGGGCTCTGATGTTTGCTAAAGGGTATCGCCCGAATGGCGCAAACCAGCATATCTCCGTGGTGAAGTTTGCCGGGCTCTTCCTGGACGAGGACGGCGTTCTCGTGTTCGACCGTATGCGTCGTAAACGGCACAGTTCGGTCTACGATACTGCAGGCACCGAGGCAGAGTTTGCAGTGGGCGCAGCCGAGGTTCTGGTGCACAAGGTTGAACCCTTCCTCAGGTACTCACTGCCCTATGCCCCTGCGAGGGCAGGTGTATTGGGTCGCGGTGGACGCCTCGTCTGAAGTTGCCGGGGAACCCGGGCTTCCCGTCCGGAGATCCATCCTGGTACGCGATGGGTAAACGCATCCGTAATCTGTGCCTTCACGCGTGCGCATGACGAAATCGAAGTCTTCGGGTACCGATGCCGGGAGAAGACCTTCATCGACATAGAGGGCCTCGACGGCATACCGGAGGCAGGAATGGCTCTTTTTCGTGGCAGGACGTATCCCGGTCGTGGAAGGGCAGCGATAACTCCTCCCCCCACGGTATGTGATCTCCGAAACCCTGATATGCCAGGATACCCATTCTCCCGCCGAGTTCGAGCAGATGAGAGCATCAATCCAACTGCTGGCAGGCTGTTGCCTGATGATGCTGATAGCATCTCAAGTCTCCGCCATCTCCCCGCCCGCCTGGGTGCAGCCCGGATCGAAGGTGACGTATCAAGCCGCATTAACCCCGTACTATGCCATCGACTCCGATGATCCGATGGAGAGATGGGTGCATTACGAGGGGACCGGGGTATTCGGGTACCTGACAGATACGATCACCGGTGGGGATGCTGCAGGTGGCTATTCCGGCGACTCGGTGGTGACGAGCGGCATCGACGGAGGCGTCCTGTACCAGGGCTCGTGGTCATATCAACCGGGAGACCCGGGGATGGGGCTCGTGCCGTTCTAGTGCTGTGTCAATCCTCTAACGTCGGATAGAGCCGTGCGAGTTTGATCCGTGCATCTTCAGTTGTGAACTGCCAGTTTACCTTTGCATTTTTGTTATTCCTGGCGTTTACCCATGCTTTCACCTCTTTCCGGACCTCCTCGATATCATC
>JAQVVW010000056.1 GCA_028698765.1 Methanoculleus sp.
CTTGAGGCGCTCTCAAAGGAACTCGAGGGTCACCAGATCCAGGTGATGCGGGCGACCGTGGGGCCGGTCACCCGCCATGACGTCCTCGAGGCGGGAACGATCCGTGACCCCCTCTACAGCGCGATCGTCGCCTTCAACACCCCGGTCCTCCCCGACGCGGTCGACGCCCTCACGGATACGGCGACGTCCCACGTCAGCATATTCGAGGGCGGCGTCATCTACCAGCTCCTCGACGACTACGTCGAGTGGAGGGAGGAGAAGAAGCAGGAGTTCGAGCGGCAGAAGTTCGAGAAGCTGATCATGCCCGCGAAGATCCGGATCCTCCCGAACTGCGTCTTCCGGCAGAGCAACCCGGCGGTGGTCGGCGTCAGGATCCTCGGCGGGAAACTCCAGAGCGGGGTCGACCTCGCCCTCCCGAACGGCAAGAAGATCGGCCGCATCAAGCAGATCCAGGCGAAGAACGAGTCGGTCCAGGAAGCGGAGGCGGGCAAGGAGGTGGCGATCTCGATCGAGGGGCCGACGGTCGGCCGCCAGATCAACGTCGGCGACGACCTCTACGTGGATATCCCGGAGCGGCACGTGAAGGTGATCGAGCGGGAGATGATCGACCACTTGAGCCCGAGCCTGCGCGAGACCCTGGAGGAGTTCACCATCCTCAAGCGCCGGGGAGACCCCTTCTGGGGGAAGTGACCCGTTCCCGGAAAGCGCGGCCCGCTCCCGGCCGCCGCTCTCCTCTAACCCTGTAGAGGTAGTCTTTTAATACCATATTCTCAAATTGTATAGGTACTTTCGAAGGAGTCGTCAACATGGCAGATTTCAAGATCATCCTATCTGACCCGGAGACCGGGCGTTCATATAAGATCGATGCGACCGGCCCCACCGCCGGAGCGATCATCGGCAAGCGTATCGGCGAAGAGATCGACGGAAACGTCCTCGGCTTTGCAGGCTACACGATCAAGATCACCGGCGCCACGGACAAGACCGGCATTCCCTCTCGCCGCGACCTCCCCGGCCCGTCACGCCGGAGACTCCTCCTCTCCAGGAGCGTCGGGTTCCACCCGGTCATGGACGGGGAGCGCCGCAGGAAGTCGGTGCGGGGCAACGAGATCAGCGCCGATACCGTTCAGATCAACGCCGCCGTGAAACAGAGCGGTGCAAAACCCCTGGCAGAATACTTCAGCCAGCCCGAGGCGGCGGCCGAATAAATCAGCCCCCTATCTTTTCTACAACGTTACTTCTCCGGGCTGATCCGCCCGTACCCTCGTCGTCCTACCGGCCGCGCCAGGGCTCCCTGAGCGTGGCGGGGCACCCGCATGCCGCGGCGTACGCGGCGGTGAGCGCTGCTCCCGGGTCTCCCTCGTATGGAGGGGCGAGCAGTACCGCCCGGGCGGCGACCTCGTCCGGCACCGCATTCGGGTAGTAGCCGCTCCAGGCCACGTCCTCGAGCCCCGCCTTGCGGCAGGCTGCACCGAGGTGCTCCATCTGCTCCTTCGACGGCCCGGGGTGGTAGTAGAGGACGTTGTTCGGCCGGAATCCGATGAGCCGGTAGGGCACCGTCGGGTCGAGCGAGGCGATGAACTCCGCGATGCCGCTCACCTCGCGATCGGTCATGCCCGGGATCACCACTGTCCGAAAGACCCTGATGCGGTCTCTTCCCTCTCGCACGAGATACTCAGCATTCCTGAGCACCGGGCCCACCGGCGCTCCCGTGAGGGCGCGATGGACCGGGTCCGACCACGCCTTGATCTCGAGGGTGATCGTCCGGCAGAGGCCGACAAGCCGCGCCATCGTCGCCCCCGTCGCAAAGCCGCCGGTCGAAATCCCTATTCCGAGGTCGAGACCCTGCCGTTTCACCTCGCCCGCCACCTCTTCGATGTAGGGGAGGTGGATGATCGGATCCCCGCCCGTGAAGTTGATCGTCCGGATGCGGGGCCCCCGGTACGCGGCGATCCGCTCCCGGGCATCGGCCACCAGCCTTGCGGCCGGCACATGACCGGCGTACTGCCAACCGGGATCGGGGTACTGGGATATCCGGTAGGCGTTGCAGTGGAGGCAGCGGTAGCAGCACCCGAGGAGAGTGACGATGTAACTCGCGAGAGTGCCCGAACACATCGTCGCCGCCACCTCCGCGCGGCCGACGCGGCACACCCCCCGCTCTCCCCGGAGCCGGTCGGCACCGCACCTCCATTCGCAGAGGCGGCAAGACTCGAGTTCCTCCATGCCGTCGTCTCTGGTGTATGCATGCACGATAGCCTTTGGGACGCTGACACGATGGGAGTGGGCGAGCGGCAGGCGCGAGTCTTTCCTAAAAGAGGGGTATTTTATCGTTTCTTCGCGACCGTTCTCTCCAGGGCCGGCAGTTTGTCGTCGAACGCCACCCCGTACATCTTCGCGAGGATGACCACCGCCGCCTCTACCCGGATGTTGCCGTCGAAGTTGTCGGCGACGATCCGGTGGAGTTCGGCGACGACCTCCTGGGGCGGTTTCTCCGTCGCGGCGGCGATCCGCCCGATCAACTCCTCGTAGGGGCTCTCCGCCGCTGCGAGGACGTTGGAGGTGGGCTTGAACCCGAGCGGTATCGAGACCTCCGCGAGATCGAAGAGCGGCCGGATGGCTCCCCCGTCCACCTCGATGAGCCCCTCCGCCTTCGCCCGCTCCAGGAGCTGGTTTACCTGCTCCTTGTTCATCCACTTCCGGTCGATGGCGATGTAGAAGACGAACTCGCTCTTCTGCAGCCGATCTTTGCGCATGTGCTTGAACGGCGCGGCGACCGCTATCCTGACGCTCACTCGCAGGCACCCTTGAGCATCTTTCGTAGATCCATCGCGTCCATCTCCCCGAGCCGCCCCTCCTTCGCGACGTAGCACTCCGTCACCGCCCCTTTGTCGACAAGCCGGAGGAAGAAGGCGGTATCCGAGACCGGGAGCCTTTTTTCAGGGGTGAGCAGCGTCCTCTGCAGGTCGACCCGGAAGTCCGCCACTTCCGTGACATTCTCGGCGAGCGGCACGAGATCATTCAGGTCGAGGAACTGTGTCCGCCCGTCCGCGATCTGGACAAGTATCCGCTCCTTGACGAGCCCGTCGGCACCCCGTGCGGTGGTATGGGTGTCGTGCATCCGGGCTATACAGGCAAGGACGTCCCGGAACGGCCGGTTGAGCTCAAAATCGAGGTCGACGGATTGGGGGAAACGATGGTATATCCTGCGCATCACTAGAACTGAGATCTGCGAAACGTAAAAAGGATCTGATCCCGCCGGAGGAGCAAACGTTTTCTCCACATCCTGCCCTCTCTGCACCCATGACCGACGATCACCTCACGCTCCTGCAGATGAACGACTCGCACGGGTACCTGGAGCCGCACCAGGAACTCTTCTATGCCGGCGGACCGCCGGTGTACCGGACGGCGGGCGGGTATGCCCGGATTGCCGCGCTCCTCGAAGAAGCCCGCGACAAGCGGCCGGGCCGGGTGCTCGCGTTCGACTGCGGCGACACCATCCACGGGACCTACCCCGCCGTCCAATCGGAGGGCGAGGCGCTCGTCCCCATCCTGAACGTCCTCGCCTTCGACGCCATGACCGCCCACTGGGAGTTCGCCTACGGCCCGGAGCAGTTCCGGAGCGTGGCGGGGAGGCTCGACTACCCTGTCCTCGCCGACAACTGCTACGACGACGTGACCGGCGACCTGGTCTTTCCCCCGCATACCGTCTGCGAGACCGACGACCTCATGGTGGGCGTCATCGGCATCGCCGCCACGATCGTCGACAAGGTGATGCCGGACTCATTCTCGAAGGGGATCCACTTCTCTCTCGGGAACGCCGAACTCCCCGGCCACATCGCCCATCTCCGCGAAGAGGAGGGGGTGGATCTCGTCGTGGTGATCTCGCACCTCGGGTTTCCGCAGGAGGTGAGGCTCGCCCGCGAGACGGACGGGATCGACGTCCTCCTCTCGGGGCACACCCACAACCGCCTCTTCGAGCCGGCGGTCGTCAACGAGACCATCATCATCCAGTCGGGCTGCCATGGCTCCTTCCTCGGGCGGCTCGATCTCACGGTCGAGAACCGGCGGGTGAAGGGGTTCGACCACGACCTGATCGTCGTCGGCGAGGGGGTCCGGCCTCATCCGGAGGTCGAGGAGATGGTCGAGGGGGTCATGGAACCTCATCGCGGGTACCTCTCCCGGGTCGTCGGCGAGACCCGGACGGGTCTTAACCGGAACACTGTTCTCGAGGCTACGATGGACAACCTTCTCCTGCAGGCGCTCATCGACGCCACGGGCGCGGAGATAGCCTTCTCGAACGGGTGGCGCTACGGCGCCCCGGTGCCGCCCGGCCCGGTCACGGTAAACGACCTCTGGGACATCATCCCGGTGAACCCCCCGGTCTCGATGGTCGAGATAACCGGCCGGGAGCTCAGGGCGATGATGGAAGAGAACCTGGAACGGACGTTCTCGCGCGATCCCTACCAGCAAATGGGCGGTTACGTGAAGCGGTGCACGGGGGTCAACCTCTACTGCAGGGTAGAGAACCCGGCAGGGCACCGGATCCAGGAGTTCTTCGCCGGCGGAAGGCGACTCGACCCGGACGCCGTCTACCGCGCGGCGTTTGTCACCGGCCAGGGCGTGCCGCCGAAGTACGGGCGGAACCGGGAGAACCTCGACCTCCCGGCGATCGAGGCGCTCGAACGCTACCTCTTAAAGGGGCCGGTCAGCGCCGAACTCCGCGGGAGCGTGACGGCGATATGATCTCCTCCGTCCGGGCCGCCATCCGTCTCGACGGGCGCGGGAACCTCTCCGGGCCGGCAGCCCGAACGCCGCCTCATGAATACGCTCGCGGCCCGTGGGGCTCGGTATGTCGTCTGCGAACGGACGCTACGCTCCCGGGATTGGCTGCGGGAACTTCCCCGGTTAGATGGGGGCCGTCCTGTCCGGCGCTATGTTCGGCCGTAAAAAGAGATAGGTCTCTTATACGAGCAGGACGGCGTTGACGACACCGTCCTGGCTCGGTCTGCTGACGATCCGCGCGTTCCCCATCTCGGTCTTGATGATGGCGCCCTTTGTGAGGAGTTTCCGCCGGACGTAGTTCGGGTCGGCGCTGTTTGCCTCGACCGCCTCGATCTTCGCCTTTTTGGTCTCGCCGGTTGCGGGGTTCGAGACCGTCGCGTACTCCACCCGGAGTGCCCGGACCTTCTGGTTGCCGCCGAAGGTGCGGACGATTCTCCTGCGATCTTCACCGATATGCGTCTCTGCCGGAGCTCTTCCGATCTCCGCTCTCTTCTTGCCCTGGGAGGTGTGGTAGCGTCCGCCCGATGGCTTCCGTACTGATCTTCCTTGCCACTGCATGTGACCACCGATATACTCTGCTGAGGACGCAGTCCCCACAGGGGTAGCAATCTCTCGTTAAAGTGCTATAACTATTCGAGACCGGGATATTTAACTCTGCTGATCACGCGAGGATCGCGTCCAGAAGTTCTTCCAGCCCTTCCCCGGTCTTCATGTTCGTCCGGAAGATCTTCATCTCCGGGTTGTAGCGGCGCATATCCGCCTCCATCCGATCGAGGTCGGAGCCGACGAAGGGGGCGAGATCGACCTTGTTGATGACGCCGATGTTGCTGCCTCGAAACATCATCGGGTGCTTGTTCACCACGTCGTCGCCTTCCGTCGAGCTGACGACGACGATCCTCTTCTCGGCGCCCAGCCGGAAGTCGGTCGGACAGACCATGTTGCCGACGTTCTCGATGAAGAGGATGTCGATCTCGCCGAGCGGGAGGTGATCGATGGCGTGCTCGACGAGGTGAGCGTCGAGATGGCACTCCTTCCCGGTGTTTGCGTTGTAGGCCGGGACGTTGAGGGCGACGATCCGCTTGAAGTCGTCGTCTCCGTAGACGTCCCCGGCGATGGCACCGGCGCGGAGACCCCGCTTCTGGATAAGCGGCACGAGCCGCTCGATCGTGGCGGTCTTCCCCGACCCGATGGCGCCGAGGAGGTCGAACGCCCGGACACCGTGGTCCTTGAGGTGTGCCGCGTTGGCATCTGCAAGGCGGTTGTTGACATCGTAGATGTCCTTCTCCACGTGGACGTCGATATGATGCATGGTATGTACTGTGATCATGATCTGTTTATAGGTTAACCACCCAAACCTACAACAATGAGCGCTGAGCGCATCCTATACCCCTGTTACTTCGACGCCACCCTCAAGCGACGGGAAGGGCGTCGCGTTGCTAAAAACTTCGGCGTGAAGTCCCCGGAACTCCCCGCCATCGAGGCCGTCCTGCGGAAGATGAAGGTCCCGCACCGCCTGGAAGAGCACCACCACCCCGCCCGGTGGGTGGAGCACGAAGGCCGGATCGTGGCGGAATGGGAGGGGAGCAAGGAAGACCTTATCCGGAAGGTCGCGAGCGGTCTTGCCGGCCGGAAGTGACCGCGATGTACGATCTGCACGCCCATACCCTCCTCTCCGACGGCGAACTCCTCCCGACCGAGCTGGTCCGCCGGGCCGCCGTGCTCGGCTACGAGACGCTCGCGATCACCGACCACGCGGACGCCTCGAACCTCCGGCACCTGGTTGAAGCAGGGGAGAGCGTCCGGGAGTCGGCGCGGTGCTACGGGTTGACCCTGCTCGTCGGGGTGGAACTCACCCACGTCCCACCGTCCCAGATCCCGGCGTTTGCGCGCGACGCAAAGAGGTTCGGCGCCGATATCGTCGTGGTCCACGGCGAGACGGTGGTGGAGCCGGTCGCCCCGGGAACCAACCGCGCCGCCTGTACATGTGAGTACGTGGACGTGCTCGGCCATCCCGGACTCATTGCGGCCGAGGATGCGCGCGCAGCCGCGGAGCACGGGGTGGGGCTCGAGATCACCTCGCGCGGGGGGCATAACCGCACCAACGGCCACGTGGTTCGGGTGGCGCGGGAGGCCGGATGCCGGCTGGTGGTCGATTCCGATACGCACGCTCCGTCCGATCTGATGTCAGCGGAGGCACGGCGGATGGTCGCGCTCGGCGCCGGGCTGACGGAGGCGGAATCCCGGGAGATTCTCTCGCTGGATATAAATCGGCTTCTTCAGAAGTGAGATACTGTATATATAATTTAGCAAAATGTTTTTATACCTGCACGGTCAATATATATATGTTACTCAATACGCCCGGGTATAGTATCCCCTAGAGGTTGCAGGTTTGCGGTTAATCGGTCGTTCTGTAAGTATTTGCGGCAATCGCTTGTTAATCTTGCGATGTGATGCTGCACAGTTGCCCCGCCTCTACGGTGAGGCCGTGGATCGCCGGTTAAAACCCGTAGGGAAGGTAGTCGATATATTTGGGAATATATCATCGCCGTATGCCGTAGTCCTCTGCTACAATGGCTGTTCCGTGCAGGTTGGCGAGAAGATCTTTGCGAGATAGGTGTATAATCGATGGCTGAAGTAGAAAAACTAAAACAGCTGCAGTTGCAGCGCGAGGCCCTGAAGAAGAGGGGAGAACAGAAGGTCAAGGAGACGGAGAAGAAGCGCACCGAGGAGAGCGTTCAGTCCGTCTGCCCCGAGTGCGGCAGCCGCCAGCTCGTCCACGACTACGAGCGTGCTGAGCTGGTATGCCAGAACTGCGGTCTCGTCCTCGACGAGGAGTTCATCGACCGCGGTCCCGAGTGGCGTGCATTCGACCACGACCAGCGCATGAAGCGCTCCCGTGTCGGCGCACCGATGACGTTCACGATCCACGACAAGGGTCTCTCGACGA
>JAQVVW010000057.1 GCA_028698765.1 Methanoculleus sp.
GACGATGACAAGGTCGGCAGGCACCCGCTCCCCCATCTCGAGGAGGACGAGATCCCCGGGCACGATCCCCGACGCGTCGATCTTCTCCTGTCTCCCGTCGCGGACGACCACGGCGTGCTGGACGAGCATCTTCTTCAACGCCTCGATCGCCTCGCCGGCCTGCCACTCCTGGGAAAACCCGAGGAGCGCGTTCAAGAAGACGATGATCAGGATAGCGACGGCGTCCAGGTACGCGCCGACGAGGAACGAGACGCCTGCCGCGACGACCAGGATGACGATCAGGACGCTCTGAAACTGCCGGAGAAATACCTGGAGGCGGGTCTCCCGGGCCTCTTCGCGGAGGATGTTCTCCCCGTAGCGCTGCAGCCGCTCCTCGACTTCTTTTGTGGAGAGCCCGGCCGGGCCGGTGCCGAGTTTCTGCCTGATCTCCTCCGTGGAGAGGGTGTACCAGTCGGGAGGAGAGGCTCTTTCGTTGAGCGGAGCCTTTTCCTGGCTCCGGGTCGGCACGGCCATATAAATCCAGTTCAGCGCGGGGCTATAAAAAGTATGGCGAGCGCTCCATCGAGAAGACGAAGGCCGCAACCCGGGGCGGGACGGCGGATGGGGCCCGACCTGTCGTCTCTTCCGGTAACATTATATCGCTCAAACCCCCTGACCGGGGGTCGGGCCTCCGGGCCCGGGGAGGAACGACGATGAGCAGAATAGCGGTCCTGATCACGGATATGTTTGAGGATGTCGAGTACACAAAGCCCGCGGAGGCGTTCCGGGAGGCCGGCCACGATCTCGTCCACGTCGGCCTCACTGCGGGAGAGACCGTACACGGAAAGGCGGACCGAACACCGGTCACCATCGACCGGGCCGCAACGGACGTCTCGGTAGACGACTTCGACGCGCTCTTCATACCGGGCGGCTACTCGCCCGACAAACTCCGCGCCCACGATGCGCCCGTCGAGTTCGTGCGCCGCTTTGTTGAGAGCGGCAAACCGGTTCTCTCGATATGCCACGCACCCCAGCTCTTGATCAACGCGCAGGTGCTCACGGGCCGCAAGATCACCGGCTGGAAGTCCGTCGCGCAGGATATCAGGAACGCCGGTGCGGAGTACGTCGACCGGGAGGTGGTCGTCGACGGCAACATCGTCTCGAGCCGGCAGCCCGACGACATCCCCGCGTTCATCGAGGCGTCGCTCGCAAAACTCGAGGAGACCTCGGGCCGGGAGGCCCGGGCGGCGGCTGCAGGGCGGCGATGAGGCCGGAGCCGCACCGCACAAACTCTTTATGGGTGCGGCCCGCACCCCCTCTTCAGGATGAGTCCAGCAGGTCCGTCAAAGAGCGCAGAGGCATGGGGCAGGCCTGCGGTCATCGTCCTCGCCACGGCCCTCGTCGTTCTCCTGGATCTCGCCTTCGGCACGGTCGCGTACACCCCTCTCTTCTACCTGGTGCTCATCATCGCCGCGTTCTGGTACCGGAGGCGTGCGGTCATCGTCGGGATCCTGCTCGCCCTGGCTCACGTCGCCGTCGGGAGCATCCTCTACGACACCCCGGACGCCGCCATCCTCGTGAACGCGGCCGCCTTCGTCGTTGCCGCATACCTCCTCGGCTGCCTCTTCGAGATAGCGGGCAGGCGTGCCGGCGCTCTCCACTTCCATATCGGCGACGCAGGCGGGGCCGCGTGCGACCGGAACACGAGACGGTTGATCGCCCGGCTTTCGAGCCGCGACCCTGAGACCCGCTACCAGGCGGCGGGGTGCCTCGGCGACGCGGGCAACCCCGCGGCGGTCGAGCCGCTCGCTGCCCTCCTCGACGACCCCGAGGTCGGAGTCCGCTGGAAGGCAACGGAGTCACTCGGAAGACTGGGGTCCCCGGCCGTCGGACCGCTCACGGAGAGCCTCAAGAGCGAGAACGTCGACGTCCGCTGGATGGCCGCGGTCGCTCTCGGGGATATCGGCGATCCCGCGGCGATCCGGGTGCTGATGGGCGCGCTTGACGACCCCGACGCCTATGTCCGGAGCAGGGCGGCTCTCGCGCTCGGCGCGATCGGCGAGCCCGCCCGGGAAGAGGTCGTCGCCGGCCTCTCTGACGGGAACGAGCGCGTCAGGCGGGGAGCGGCGGTTGCGCTCGGGATCATCGGGGGGGAGAGCAGTATTGCGGCCCTCGTCGAAGCGCTCCACGACCCGGACGGGGAGGTGCGGCAGCGGGCCTGCACTGCGCTCGGGGATATCGGTGAGCCCGCTGTTCCGTCTCTCATCGAGGCGCTCGGGGCGGAGAACGAACTCTTCCGGCGCGGGGCGATCGCCGCCCTCGGCCTTATCGGGAAGCCCGCCGTCCCTGCGCTCGCCATGGCGCTCAGGAACGGCGACAACCGGCGTGTCCCCGCGGGAGCCGTCCGCGCCCTCGGGGAGATCGGCGATCGCAGGTCGGCCGATATCCTGATCCGGGCGCTCGAAGACGAGCGGGAAGAGGTGCGTGAGGCTGCCCGGGAGGCGCTCGCCGGCATCAGGAAGACATAACAACAGCAAGGGTGCACCTGAACGCTATGACTGACAGAACCCGGATCGAGGAACTGATCGCCGATCTCCGGGACGGCCCTCTCGCGGCGCGCCGGGCGGCGACCGCCGGGCTCGGTGAGAGCGGAGAGGCGGCAGTAGAGCCGCTCATTGCCGCGATGCAGGCCGAAGACAACGACATCCGGTGGTATGCCGCCCGTGCGCTGGTGCAGATCGGGGAGCCGGCGATCGCCCCCCTCCTTGCGGCGATGCGTGCGGTGTGCGACTGCGACTTCCGTCGATACGGTGCGGCGGCTCTCGCGGGGATCGGCGCCGCCGCCGTCGAACCCCTCGTTGCCGTCATCGAGAACGCCGATGCCGACCTCCAGCCGTTCGCCGCGATGGCCCTCTGCCGGATCGGGGAGCCGGCGGTCAAGCCGCTCCTCCGCCTGATGGAGAGCCCTGATCCGAAGACGCAGGAGCGCGCCGTCCTCCTCCTCTGGAAGATGGGGGAGACGGGCGGCGTCCCGCTCACCGAGGCGCTGGAAGCGAGAGGCCAATCCGCGAACAATAAATGATCGCGACGCCTTCAGATCGTTAAGGTCTGAATGGCATCTCGCAGGGCAAAAGACGATCTCCGTGAACCCGGGAACGTTCTGGTAGCCGGTGCTTTCGGCACGGCGATCCTTGCCGCCCTTCTGGTGGAGCCGCCCGGCACCAGCCTCATCCTCTGGGCGCTGCTCTTCGTCCCCGCCGCGGCGGTCGGCTACCTCTACCGCGAGAAGGGGATCGTTGCCGCCACCGTGCTCGGGCTCGTCTATCTCGGCGTCACGGCAGGGCGCGCCTACCCTCCGAGCCCGAGCATATTCCTCCCCTTCGTCGCTATGGTCGCCCTTGCGTCGCTCGCCTCGACCGTCGGCTACTCGACCCGGGAGCAGATCCACTACCGGGAGGCCATGGAGCGGGCTCCCGGCGGCGCGTTTCTTCTCAGGCGGGAGGACGGGACGATAGCGGACGCGAACCACGACTTCGCTGACCTCCTCGGGTATGCGAGGCGAGATCTCGAGAACCTGCCGGTATCGAAGATCTGGCCCTACGGCGACGACCGCGAGCGGTTCTTCGCGCAGGCGCAGCCGGGGGCGGGCAACGTGGTCGTCGAGACGCAGTTCCTCGGCCGGGACGGGAGAACGCACTGGCTCGTCCTCTGGGGGCGCTCTCTCGAAGACGTCGTCATCACCTGCCGGGTCTCGGAGATCACCCGGTACAGGGAGGCGGAATCGGCCCTGAACGCCGAACGCCGCCGCCTCTTCGCGATCCTGGACACCCTCCCCGCGTATGTCACCCTGCAGGGGGAGGATCACGTCATCCGGTTCGCCAACAGGGCGTTCCGGGAGACCTTCGGCGACCCGGAGGGCGGGCACTGCTACGAGGTGAAGCGCGGCTCCCGGCGGCCCTGCAACCCCTGCAAGGGGGCGATGGTCTTCACCCTCAGGAGCCCGCAGCAGTGGGAGTGGGACCACATGAACGGGAAGACCTACGAGGTTCACGCCTACCCGTTCACCGATATGGACGGGGCGCCCCTGATGCTGCAGCTCGGGATCGACATCACCCAGCGGGTTCAGGCGGAAGAGGCGCTCAAAGGGTTTGCCGGGAATCTCCAGACGAAGAACCGGGAACTGGAGGTGCTCCGGAGCCAGCTCTCCCTCGTCAACGAGGAACTCGACGTGATGGTCCGGGAGCGGACCGCCGACGTGGAGAAACTCCTCGCCCAGAAGGATGAGTTCATATCGCAGCTCGGGCACGACCTCAAGACGCCCTTAACTCCGCTGGTCGCCCTCATGCCGCGGATCATCGAGCGCGAGCATGATCCGGATCTCCGGCGCCTCCTCGAGATCGTCGGCCACAACGTCACCTACATGAAAGAACTGGTTCAGAAGACCCTGCAGCTCGCCCGGATGAACTCCCTCTACGTCGAGCTCGAGCTCGAACCCCTCGACCTGCAGACGGAACTTGACAACGCGCTCCGGAACTACACCGTCCTCTTCAAAGCGAAGAGCATCACCCCCAACAACAACATCCCTCCCGGGATCACCGTCAGGGCCGACCGCGTCCTCCTCGGCGAGGTCTTCAACAACCTGATCGCGAACGCCGTCAAGTACATCGAGGGCGAGAAGGGGACGATCACCATCGACGCCGCCTGCGAGCAGGGGATCGTGGTCGTCTCGGTCAGGGATACCGGGATCGGCATGAGCCGCGAGCAGCTCGAGAAGGCGTTTGTCGAGTACTACAAGGCCGACGCCTCCCGGCACGACCTCGACTCGCCGGGCCTCGGCCTCACGATCTGCCGGCGGATCGTGGAACGGCACGGTGGGCGGATATGGGCCGAGAGCTCCGGGGAGGGGAGGGGTTCGGTCATCATATTCACCCTCGAGGCGGTAGACGCGGCGTGAAAAATCCGCAGGGTTATATACTGTTCCGGGCGAGAGAAGTTACTGAACAACCCGGCGGGGTCCGGGGAGGGAGCAGATGACGGAGGAAGCGTGCCGGCGGATTATGGTCGTCGACGACGACGTCTTCATCCTCGCGGTGATGGAGGAACTCCTTGAACCGGAGGGGATCGAGGTCGTCGCCGCGGAGAGCGGCGATGAGTGTATCGCGGATCTCGCGAGCGGGTTCCGGGGCGTCATCCTGATGGATATCATGATGCCGCGAAAGGACGGATGGGAGACGATCCTGGAGATGATCGACCGTGATCTCATGGAGGGGAACGTCGTCGCGATGCTCACCGCAAAGGACGTCCCGGACGCGGAACTGGAGCACCTCAAGGAGCACGTCATCGACTACATCACGAAACCGTTCGAGGCGGACGAGATCGTGGCCCTCGTGAAGGGGTACCTTAATTACCTGCCGTAAGGGGGAGAAAGATATGGAGCATTCCTCATCTCTGCCCCGCGATGGGCGGACGATCGTCGTCATCGGTTCGTCGACCGGAGGGGCGCGAACCCTGGAGATCGTCTTTTCCCAGTTCCCGCTCATCGATGCCGCCGTCATCCTCGTCCAGCACATGCCGCACTCCATGAACAACGCACTTTGCCGGCATATAGAAGAGATCTCGTTCATGGAGACCGGGATCGCAGAGGACGGCGAAGAGATCGAGCACGGCAGGGTCTACGTGGCACCGAGCGACCTTCACCTGAAACTGATCGGAAATCGGACGATCAGTCTCTTCGACGACGTGAAAGTGCAGTATGTCAGGCCCTCGATCGACGTCGCCATGACGTCGCTTGGGCGGCGCGAGAGCGACCGGTTCGCCGGGGTGATCCTCTCGGGGATGGGGAGCGACGGTGCCGAAGGGATCTGCCACATCAAGTCCATCGGGGGGACAACCTTCGCGCAGGCCCTCCGGACGTGCGCCATCCACTACATGCCCCGCGCCGCGTTCGCGACCGGGCGGGTGGACGAGATGCTCCCGCCGGAAGGGATCCGCGAGAATCTCATCCGGTTCGCCGGGATCCTCTGACGCCCAGCCTTTTTTGCAGCCTGCCGGAATCGAGGTCGATGAACCCGAACGACTCCTCTAAATGCGTGAAGAGTCCATACTTCATGTATGGAGGTCTCGCCTGCTGTCGCCCGGTACTTTGACGAGATCGAGGCCGGGCTTCTAGCCGCGATGCAAATCGCCGCCGCCGCACGCGCCCGGGGGCTCGATCCGAGAACGGAGATCGAGATCCCGGTGGCAAGCGACCTCGCCGACCGTGTTGAGGCGCTCCTCGGCTACAAGGGGATCGCCGCCCGGATACGGGAACTCGAGCAGGAGATGTCCCGTGAAGAGGCGGCGCTCAAGATCGGCGACGATTTTGTGGCACGGAAGTTCGGCGAGACCACGCCGGAGGAGGTCCTCGACCATGCCATCCGGGGAGCGATGGCCCTCCTGACGGAGGGGGTGGTGGCCGCCCCGACGGAGGGGATCGGGAAGGTCAGTCTCGGGAAGAACGACGACGGAACGGACTACCTGAAGATCTACTACGCCGGGCCGATCCGGAGCGCGGGCGGGACGGCGCAGGCGCTCTCGGTGCTGGTGGGCGACTACGTCCGCCAGGCGCTCGGGATCAACCGCTACATCCCCCGGACCGAGGAGGTGGAGCGCTACATCGAGGAGATCCGGCAGTACAACAACATCATGAGTCTCCAGTATCTCCCGAGCGAGAAGGAACTCCGGATGATCATCGAGAACTGCCCGGTCTGCATCGACGGCGAGCCGACCGAGCAGCAGGAGGTGAGCGGTTACCGGAACCTGGAGCGGGTGGAAACGAACACCGTCCGGGGCGGGATGGCGCTGGTCGTCGCGGAAGGGCTGGCCCTCAAGGCCCCGAAGGTCTTGAAGAACGTCCGTAAGATGAAGATGGAGGGCTGGGACTGGATCGAAGAGATGATCGGCGGCGGCCCGAAGAGCGACGATGACGATCCGTCCGCCGCGATCAAGCCGAAAGACAAATACATCCGCGACCTGATCGGCGGGAGGCCGGTCTTTTCATACCCGATGCGGAAGGGCGGGTTCCGGCTCCGCCTCGGCCGGGCGCGGAACACCGGCTTTGCGGCCGCCGGCCTGAACCCCGCGACGATGCACATCCTCGGGGATTTCCTCGCGGTCGGGACGCAGATGAAGGTCGAGCGGCCGGGGAAGGCGGCGGGGATCGTGCCGGTGGACTCGATCCAGGGGCCGACGGTCAAACTCCGGAGCGGCGAGGTGCGCCGGGTGGACGACGCAGCGGAGGCCCGGCGGCTCGCCGGGCAGGTGGACGAGATCCTGGACGTGGGCGAGATGCTGGTCAGTTTCGGGGAGTTCATGGAGAACAACCACCCGCTGATGCCCCCGAGTTACTGCGAGGAGTGGTGGATGCTCGAGGGCGGCCCCCGCCACCCGGCAACCGAACTGGAGGCGATCGAGTTCGCGCTCGACGGGGTCCCGCTCCACCCCGACCACACCTACATGTGGGACGATGTCGCCCCGGGCGATATCGCCCGCCTTGCGGACGCGGTCTGCACCGGCGGGACGATAGAGGACGGGGTGCTGCTGATCCCCCATACCCCGGAGGCGAAGGCGATCCTCGAGGAACTCCTGGTGCCCCACCACCTCTCGGGGGACCGGATCGCGATCCCCGAGCACCTGGTGCTCCTCGCCTGC
>JAQVVW010000058.1 GCA_028698765.1 Methanoculleus sp.
GGGCGCCGTGCTCCCCGACCTGATCGACAAGCCGCTCGGGCACATCCTCCTCGCCGGAACCGTGGGCTACGGCAGGATCTACTTCCACGGCCTCACCATCCTCTTCCTGGTCGTCATCGCCGGCCTCATCCTCTACCATTACCGCCGCTGGTTCGGCCTCCTCGCTCTCGCCGCCGGGATGGCGAGCCACCAGTTCTTCGACGGGATGTGGCGGCACCCCATCGAGTGGTTCTGGCCGTTCCTCGGGCCGCTCCCGAACCACGGCTACCCGGAGGATTACTTCTGGGAGTCGGTTCTCCGGGAGCTCGCCCAGCCGAGCGAATGGCTCTTCTTCCTCCTGATAGCAGGGTTGTTCGCCTATATCTACCGGATGGAACTCGCGGCCGCCCTCAAGCGGCTCGCGAACTCCCCGATCTGTCTGGCACTCGGCCTCGCCGTCCTCGCCGCGCTGGCTATGGGCTGGCGGCTCCTGCCGTGAGGGCGTCGGCCGCCGTAAAACCCCAACCCTTATATACGTGGCCGGAGAGTGGATTCCTGTGGTGAATAGTATGACTGGTGAATCGATGCTCCGGCTAACCGTCGATCAGCTTGCACGAACACTCTGCGCAAGTGCCGTCCTCGGTGCCCCGATCGAGGCCGGCGAGCGGGTTATCATACCGGTCGCCGAGTTCGGGTTCGGATTCGGCGGCGGAGAAGGCACGGGAGGGCATAAAGAAGGCGTCCCGCACGGTGGGGCCGCGAGCGGCGCCGGCGGCGGCATAACGGCCGTCGCCCTGATCATCATCACCCGGGGTGTCAGTGGCCCCGAGGGCATCCAGGTGGTCTCGCTGAAGAAGAAGAGCCAGATGGCCGAGGTGATCTCGACGATCGGGGAGACAGTCGGCCCGCATGTCGAGAAGGTGCTCGAGAAGGGCTCCGAGATGATGCAGCAGCGCATGGGCGGCAGAACGCCCGGGGCCGAAGGAAAGGAGATCCCGGTCGGCGGTGAAGAAGAGGCGTAAGGCTCTCTTACCCTCCACTCTATGGCCGCGACCGTTCTTTTCTGGATCCTGCTCGCCGTCGCCGTCCTCATCCTCGCTCTCCTGCTTGCCCTCTACCTGGTCCCGGTGACCGTCTCGACGGTAGCCGACTGCAGCCGGGAGAGTGCCTTGGCGACGGCAACCGTAGCCTGGGGCATCGTGGGGGGGAGAGTCCGGGTCGGAGACGGCGTGGGGGTGCTTGAGGTCCTCCTCGCCGGCCGGCCGGTCGTGACCCGGGACCTTGAGGAGATCGCGGCAGCAGAGCCGCCGGAAGAGGAGAAAGAGGGAGAAGAGCGGGGGCCGGCGCTCTCGCCCGGCGACTACATCGAGGCCGCGGGCGACCTCTGGCCTCACCTTCGGGGGATCCTTGAGGCTGTCTACCGGTCACTCCACCTCGAGACGCTCCGGGGCAACGTCACCCTCGGCCTCGACAGCCCCGCCGACACCGGCGTCATCTACGGTTACTGCACCGCCGCCCGCTATGCACTCTGGCCGGTGGAGGCGGTCGACTTCGTGATGACCCCGGTCTTTAACGAGAGAGTCTTTATGGGCACCTTCATACTCAAGATGCAGATCCGCCGGCCGCTCCTGATCCTGGTCGCGGTCGCAAGGGCCCTCTGGCAGAAACCTGTCCGGCAGCGGCTCCGCCAGGTATCGGGAAGGGGTGCTCCCGGTGCGTGAGGAGGAGAGCGGCGGCCCCGGCCTCGTCGTCGGCGGCGGCCGCAGGATCGACGACCGGTGCATTATCCCGATCGTCAGCGCGCTTGTGGTCTACGGCGGGGGGAGCGCCATGGTCAGCCTGACACCCGTTGCGCTCCTCGTCACCGAAGGGGAGAACGAGTACCTCGCCCTCCTCCCGGGCGCTCCCGCGAAGACCGGGGAGAAGATCGAGGCGCTCCGTGGCGATATAGAGCGGGAAAAAGAGAAGAGTATGGGTTGAAGACGGTCACTCGTGGCGCAGCGCCTGGATCGGGTTCAGGTTCGCCGCCTTCCAGGCCGGATAGAGGCCGGATGCCACGCTCGTGATGACGCCGAAGACCATCCCGAAGACGATGTAGAGGAGGCTCGTCGGATCGAAGAGATAATCGGGGTTCTCGACGAAGATCGCCGTCACCAGATACCCGGTGCAGAAACTGAGCGCCCCTCCGATGAGAGCGCCCGCAAGGCCGAGGATCAGCGCCTCGTAGATGAACATCCGCATCACCTCCCCCCGGCGGGTGCCGATGCTCCGGAGAATGCCGATCTCCTTGATCCGCTCGGTCACCGACATCAGCATCACGTTCAGGATCGAGACCCCGGCGACGAGGAGCGATATCGCGCCGATTCCCGCGAGGAAGACCGTGATCGACTCGGTGGCCGCAAAGACGCTCTCGAGGATCCCCCGGGTATCCATGACGGCGACGGTATCCTCCCGCCGGTTCATCTTCTGCTCGATCGACTCCTTGACCGCGTCGATGTTGTTGACGTCCCTGACCTTCACGATCGCCTGGTCGTAGTCGTCTTCGTCGTAGTGGCTCGAATACCACGCGTAAGGAACGACGATGGCGTAGTCGGGGTTGATGTCGAACCCCATCCCCCGCTCCTTGAGCACGCCCACCACCCGGAGGGTTTCGTCGCCGATCCTGACCCGGGCACCGAGTTTCAGGCCGTTTTCCCTGCTGTTCGCGGCAAGCTCGCTCCCGATCAGGCACCCGCCGCCCGTATCCTTCGGGTAGCTCCCCGACTCCACATCGAGCAGAGAGGGGATGTCTGCGGCGGGGATGGCGTAGATCATCGCGGCGCTCTCCTTATCGCCCACGGCTATCCTTTCGGCGGTGCTCGAGAAGGGTATGACGTCGTTCGACCCGACCGCCCGGGCGATATCGGAGATCTGCCGCTCAGTGAGTTTGCCGCCGCCCACACCCGTCGCCGGGGAGACGATGACGGTGTCGCCGACGTCGCTGACCATATCGTCGAACATGAGGCCGATGCTGTTGCCCATGATCCCAAGGGAGGCGATCGCGATGACGCCGATGACGATCCCGATGACCGCAAGGGACGACCGGAGCCAGTGGCGGACGACGTTGCGGCGGGCGAGGTCGAAGAACGTCATTCCACCACCTTCCCGTCGACGAGCCGGATCGTCCGGTCGGCGTATTCGGTCATCCGGGGGTCGTGGGTGACCATGACGACGGTCTTGCCCTCCTCGCGGTTCATCCGGTCGAGGAGGGTCATGATGGCGGTGCCGGTCTTCGAGTCCAGGTTCCCGGTCGGTTCGTCGCAGAGGAGGAAGTCGGGGTCGTTCACGAGCGCCCGGGCGATCGCGACCCGCTGCTGCTGCCCTCCGGAGAGCTCGCCCGGTTTGTGGGTGAAGTGGGTCTCGGTGATCCCGACCGCCCTGAGGACTTCCTGTGCCCGCTCCCGGGTGCCGTTCTGCCGGCCCTTCAGGATCAGAGGATACTCGACGTTCTCGACGATAGAGAGGAGCGGGATCAGGTTGAACTGCTGGAAGACGAACCCGATATGGTCGCGCCGCATGAGGGTCAGGTCGTCGTCGTCCATCCCGCTGATCTTGTTGCCGGCGATGGTGACCTCTCCTGAGGTCGGGACGTCGAGCGAGCCCATGATATTCAGGAGCGTCGACTTCCCCGACCCCGAGGGGCCCATGATCAGGACGAACTCTCCCTCATCGATGGCGATATCGACGCCGGCGAGAGCCACGACGTCGCCCGCCGGGAGGGGGTAGACCTTCGTCACGTTCTCGAAACTGATGACCGGCATCGTCGTTACGCCCGCTTCCACGAGTAGTAGATCGCCCCGGCGACCCCGAGTGCGACGAGCACCACGACGAGGAGCCCGGCGACCGGGAACCCGCCGTCCTCCTGGCCTTCGATCGGGGCGGCCGTCGTGCCGCCGAGCCCGACCGGCGTCGACGCGGTGTAGCGGTTCCCGTCGTTGTCCCGGTACTCGACGACGACCGGGATCTCGGTCGTGTTCGCGTCGGCCCGGAATGTCACCTCGAACGACGAGATGTCGTCGGGATCAAGCGTCCCGACGACGTAGACCCGGAAGGGGTCGATGGCCGTCGCGGGCGACCCGGGGGTGATGATGACCGACCGGGCGGACTCGAGACCGGCGTTCATAACATCGCCCACGATCCGGTAGCCACCGGCGATCGGCGTGACCTCGACGTTGGTGATGACGGGGTCGGCCTGCCGCTTGTCCTCGCCGAACGCGACCGGCAGCACGAGATCCGCGGTGTGGGTGTTGATCCCGTTCCGCCAGACCACCTGGAACGTGACGTCCGTCTCCGCGGTCGGGGTCAGGTTGAAGGTGACCGTCCCGGACGCGTCAGGGGCGAGGCTGCCGATGAACCCACCGGTCGGGGTGACGGTAAAGCCGCTCCCCTGCGGGATCACCTGGACGCCTGACGCGGCATTCGGCCGCGGGTTGCCCACCCGGACGGTGATATCGGCCGTCCGGGACTCGGCGAAGGCGTCCGGCTTTTGGATCACCGACGCGCTGAGCGGCGTGTCCACGACCTGGATCGGGACCGGGTAGCGGAGGCTGCCGCCACCGTCACGGAAGTCGAGCACGAACGTCGGGTAGAACGTCCCCTCGCCGCCGTCCGCACGGACGGAGAAGGTGAACGTCTTGCTGTTCCCGGTGCCGATCTCCCCGACCGAGGGGTAGGGCTCGCTCAGGGGGACGACCCCGCTGCCGTAGAGCCGGGCGCTCCGGATGGCCACGGTCTCGGCACCGGTGTTCTGGATCGTCACCGTCAGCGTCCCGGTGTCCCCCTTCATCAGGACCACCGGGTCGAGCGACGAGGAGACCACGGCGATATCCGCAGGACCGGCGCTGGCCGGTGCGGTGAATGCCATCGCGGCACAGAGGAGTGATATGATCAAAACGTTGAGTGGTTTCATGTTACAGCCATCCAGCAAGTTTGATGAGCAAATAGAGGATATAGAGTCCTATGGGTATCCCGACGGTGAGAACCGCGTCCCGCGTGGAGAGACCCCGCGCGTGTTTCATGCCGAAGATCCATATATTGGCGCTCCAGACGAGGAAGAGGATGCTCACGAGCCCGGCGATCTGGGCGAGGGGGCTGGTCGTGAGGACGGTCGCCAGGTTCTCCGAGAACTCTACCATCTGCTCGGGGCTGGTCATGGAGGGGATGGTCAGGCCCGAGAGGAGCCGGTAGGAGAAGTACGTCCCGATGATGCCCCCGAAGACCTGGGGGATGAGCCCGTAGCCGGTGAACTCCAGTGTCCGCTCGAGGTCGCCCTGGCCCTTGAAGAGCGCCGAGACGATGTGGAAAACGATGCCGTAGATGGCCCACGCGAGGAGCCCGCCGATGAAGGCAATGGCGGCGGAGAAGATTGTTATGAGCAGACCGAGGCCCTGCATCTCCGCGGGAAGCATGGCCATGGTGATATCCGTCATCGGTATGACCGAGACCGCACCGATCAGCCCCATGACGATCGCGATCAGCGCCGGAACCTTCAGGCTCGGCTTGTCCTGCATACGCGCCTCAAAAAATCGCCCGGGATCAAACAACACCCGGAGAAATCCAGTATCCATCTAAGTTACGCCTCCTATACTCTTGACCCATAAGAGGGGATAAATATTTTCAGGGGCATGATGCCAGATGCAGCGGCATTCACCGGATTTTGGGGATCCCCCGAGAATCTTCGGCTCAAACCGGGGAACAAGAGCGATACCGGCAGGGCGATCGGGCGGTTAGTCACCGCCGTTACAGGTGCCCGAGTTCTTTCAGGCTCGCGTAGCCGTTCTTCGTGACGATGATGTGGTCGAGCACCCGTATGCCGAGGATCGACCCGCCCTCGACGAGCTGCCGGGTGATGCCGATATCCTGGGTGGACGGATCAAGAGTGCCCGAAGGATGGTTGTGGACCAGGACGACCGATGCCGCGCGGTCGGTGATCGCCTCGGAGAAGACCTCCCGGGGGTGGACGAGGCTCTGGTTCAGGATCCCGACGGTGACCACCCGGCGCTCGATCACCTCGCCGGCACCGTTTAAGGTGATGCAGATGAAGTATTCCTGCTTTTTGTCCCGCCATTCGGCAACCAGCGGGAGCACGTCGGCGGGAGAACCGATCCGGTGCCCGGAGACCCCGTCGCCCTCGAGATACCGCCGCCCGAGTTCGAAGCAGGCCATGATCTCGCAGGCTTTCGCCGAGCCGACGCCGTCTATCGCAAGGAGATCGTCATACGAAGGGCAGCCTTTAGCCTCCTTCAGGCAGCGTTCGACGTCGCCCGAGACCTGCCAGACGTCCCGCCCTTTTGTGCCGCGCCCGATGAGAAGGGCGATCAGTTCGGCATCGGTGAGCGCCTGCGGTCCGCGTGCCGCCAGCCTCTCGCGTGGGCGATCGCGGTTCGGGGTCTCGCGCATCTTCTTTCTCATGCTCGTCCGGCCCGATCGGGTTACCTCATCCCCGGTTTGGATCCCGGAGCATGTATACATTGCCAATCGATCCGGCGGACCCGAATCCAGGAAGGGAGACCCACACGGTGAAAATTCTCTTCCTGCAGGAAATATTCTTTCGAACTCTATCGAAACCATTTTTAACCCGACTACACTATCATTCACGAATGGAACTCCCCTGGAAGAACGCCGATGCCCTGTGCAGGAAAGGACAGGCATACGCCGAGCAGGGGCAGTACGACCGGGCCGTCGAGTTCTACGATCGGGCGATCCAGCAGAGCCCCGGCACCGGCGCCACCTGGTACCATAAGGGGCTCGCCCTCACCGCCGCACGGGATCACCGGGGAGCGATCGAATGCTTCGACCAGGCGATCCGGATCGACCCGGCCTCTCCCCGGTTCTGGCAGGCCCGGGGAGAGGCGATGTACGAGATCAGGGAGTACCGGGAGGCGGCCGCATCCTCCGGCCAGGCGGTGAAACTCGCGCCGGACTCCGCGGGTGCCTGGCTCACCCGGGGCCATGCCCTCCGTAAGATCAGGCTTAATCCCGAGGCGATCGCGTGTTACGACCGGGTGGTCGTGCTCGAACCGGACCGGGTCGACGCCTGGCTCGCCCGCGGAATGGCGCTTGCCGCGGAGCGCCGGTACGAGGCGGCGATCGAGTGCTACGGTCGGGTAGTCGCGCTCGACCCGGGGAACGCAAACGCCTGGTATGCCAGAGGAACCATCGAGACCCTTCTCTCCCGCTTCGAGGACGCGCTCGCCTCCTACGATCGGGCCGTCGCCATCAACCCGAACCACGCCGACACCTGGTACACCAAAGGATGTACGCTCTCGGCGCTCCAGCGCTACGACGAATCAATCGCCTGCTTCGACCGCGCGCTCGCCCTCCGCCCCGACGACGTCGAGGCCTGGTACAACCGGGGCCGGACACTGCAGAACCTGGAGCGCTATGAAGAGGCGCTCGACTGTTACGAGCGGGCGTTCCGGATCAACCCCGATTACCCCGGCATCTGGTATCAAAAGGCCACGACGCTGAAGAAACTGAAGCGCTACGACCTCGCGCTCGCCTGCTACGACCGCGCGCTCCGGGTGAACGCCGTCGACGCGGAGATCTGGTACCAGAAGGGCCTGCTCTACTTCGCCCTGAAGCGCTATGGGGAGGCGATAGAGTGCCTGAGCCAGGCGCTCAAACTCCAG
>JAQVVW010000059.1 GCA_028698765.1 Methanoculleus sp.
CGTCGGCGTTGCGGCCGTCGGACGGGTGGTTGCACCGGGCACTCCGGGCGAGGCGGGGGTCAGGCCCGGCCCCGGCGTGGAGGGGGCAGACGGCGCAGATGGTGCGGGCTCTGCCGCCCCATCAGGCGTCCAGGCGTAGATGTCCCAGTTGCCGTTCCGGAAGTCGTTCCAGACGACCATGCTCTCCGTGACGGCGGGGGTCATCTGCATGCTCTCGTTATCCGTGATCCGGGTCTCTTCGCCGGTAGAGAGATCGTAGAGGTAGATATCCCAGTTTCCGTTCCGGTCGTCCTGCCAGACGATCCGGTCCCCGGCGATGGCGGGGTTGATCTCATGGCCGGTCCCGTTCGTGATTCTCGTCTCTTCTCCGGTGGCAAGGTCGTAGAGGTAGATGTCCCGGTTCCCGCTCCGGTTATCCTCCCAGACGATCCGGTCGCCGCTCATCTCCATGCCCGCGGGGAGCGCTGCGGCGAACTGGTCTGTCCCCGGCGGTGAGAGCGCGCGTTCGCTCTCCCCGGTCAGGTTGTAGAGGTAGACATCGTAGTCCCCGGTTCGGTTGTCGGACCAGAGGATGCGGTCGGCAAGGACCGTTGAGTAGACCTGATCGACCGTGGCGTTGGTGACCTGGTGTTCGGCGGCCGTTGCGACACCGGCGAGGAGCGCGAGGGCGATCAGCGCCACCGCCGGTAGATAGAGGTTACGTCCGTTCATCGTTTGTGCCTCCCAAACCCCCCCGGCTGCCGCTTCTATGGAGCACCGGCCGGGTGGGTTCCCTTCATTCACGGGGAGGGTTCGCACCTCATCCTGCAAACAGCAGTCTCCCTCTATGGCATCGATTTGCTGAGAGGGACGTCTCGCGGGAGATGGTGGCCGGGCGGTGCCGGAGATCCCGCATAGGTGATCCTTCCCCGGGCGGGGAGTAGGTATGGTTGTATATAATACCGACCTGCAGAGGGACGTCCCCAAAGAATAGTTGTGAGGCCGACCGGCAGCCTGTTTCACCGGTCGGGGACGTCTGCGGTGCCTCCTCAAACGATACCGGGGGATCTGCCTACCGCTTCTGCGCTATCCCGAGCAGTCCGGCGAGAGCGATCGCGGCGATCGCGATCGATCCCGGGAGCGGCGCCCGGGTCGGTTCCGTGGCGGTTGTGGTCGTCGCCGTCGGCGCCTCCGTGGGTGTCGGCGTCTCTGTGGGTGTTGCCGTGGCCGCAGGCGGCGGAGCCTGGACGAAGACGATGCTGCTGTCGTGAATCACGCCGTCTTCTTTACTGTACGCGAAATAGCGCCCGTAATGCCCTTTGAACGTGTGGCTGTTGATCTTGAAGTAACTGTCCTTCGGGACGCCGATGACCCGCTGGACCGATCGTGCAGGGTTGTCGCCCTGG
The DNA here is from genome assembly GCA_028698765.1 of Methanoculleus sp. Next base: position 1,386 of record JAQVVW010000059.1, read on the forward strand.
TACTTCCGGAGTTCCGTGATCGCGTTGAACGAACTCGCGTTGCGAAGGCCGATGAGGTCGAGGATGATCGGTTCGGCCCCCACCTCGATCGTCTCACCGGGCTGCACCAGCCGGGTGCCGGTCTCCTGTGCGGCTGCCGGAATGACGAGCGCGAGAGAGAGGACTACGAGGATTGCAAGGAGGTGTCGGGGCTCCAGTTTCTTATTCGCCATAGGTTCAGACTCGTTTTTTACGATATATATGCATATTGAAATGCTGCCGGAGATGGTATTGTCCGATAATTCTACCGGATCCCCGACCTATTCCGGGTGCACTCCGCCCATCCTCGCCCCGACCGAATCATTGATGTAGGGAGAAGGCATCCCGGGGTGAGGATGCCATGAAGGCCGACGGTCGGAGTACGGTGGGTTCTGCCGGGAGCGGGCGGGTTCTGGAGCAGAAGACGAAGAGCCCCGCCGCCCGCTCTCTTCCGGCGGTCGTCGCCGTGCCGCTCGGCGCGACCACCGCGTTCATCGTCAGGGACCAGAGCGCGCTCCTGGTCGATACCGGCAATCCCGGGGATGAAGTGGCCATCCTGACCGCGATGAAGCAGGCGGGCATCAGGCGCGACGAGGTCTCGTTGATCCTGGTCACGCACGGGCATCCGGAGAATTACGGGAGTGCCGACGCGCTCCGGGAACTGACCGGCGCACCGGTCGCCGTTCATGAGGCCGATGCCGGTGCCGTCCGCCTCGGGGTCGACGGCCTGCGCTTCCCCGCCCGGGTCGTCCCGGGCCTGATCCGGCTTGTGCGCGAGCGAAGAATCGTCTCCGGTTCGAGGGGCGTTGAGCCCGATATCATCATCGGAGGTGTAGCCGACCTCGGGGCGTTCGGTCTCCGGGGCAGGATCGTTCCCACGCCGGGACATACCCCCGGCTCGGTCTCGGTTCTTCTCGCCGGCGGCACCGCCATCGTCGGCGATCTGCTCTCGGCTCTCTTTCCGGGCGGAAGACCCCGGCTGCCCTTCAGGATGGACGATCCGGTGGCGGCGAGGAGGAGCATCGCGGATCTTCTTGCCCTCGGGCCGGAACAGGTCTATGCGACGCACGGTGGGCCGTGGCGGGGTGCGGCGGTTTTGCGGCGGTTCGGGAACGGCCGGTGACGGTGAAAAAAGAGGGTGGGTCGTTACTCGATGGTGAATGCCATCGAGAACGTGGTCTCGTTTCCGGTCGTCTCTTCCCAGGAGCGCTTGTAGATCGCGGAGAACTCGGCGGCACCGGATTCTGCGGCGGTGTACTCCCACACGTGTACTCCGGGAGCGCCCACAAGTTCGGTCTGGGGTGCGTCGTGTGTCTCCTTCACGAGCTGCAGTCCGGTCGACGAGGTGACGTTCCACTCGTAGCCGGTCGTCGGGTTCTCGGTGAGGCTGATCGTGATGTTGCTTCCAGCCGGGACGGTGACGGTCTCGTTGTTGTTCGTCTCGTTGAAGGCGTACTTCGCGGTCGCTGCGGGCGTGGGTGCCGCGGTCGGAACGGCTGTGGTCTCTGCCGCAGTGGGTGCCGCGGTCGGAGTCCCCTCCTCCGGCTGCGACGTGCAACCGGCACCGAGGAGGCAGATTACCAGCAATCCTGCAACCAGGACGCTGTAGATGCTCTTTCTCTGAACCATGGGATATGGTCTTCCTGAATGGCTAAATAGATATCGTAAACTCCCGGGAATGACATTCGTCATCGGGGTATATCGGGATCTGATCGTATCGGAACCATTCAGGGGGATTCGTGCACGCTCAAAAAAACTTCTGGACGGTTAAAACGGCCGACGGAGCGAAATAACAACCTATAAATATCATTCTGTCATTTAAGTCGTTCAGAGGGCATCATCATGAGAAACATCTCACCAGCAATGGTTCTGGGCCTCTTTGCGCTGCTCGCGCTCTGCCTCATGACGGCAGGCTGTACAGGTACTTCAGACACGACCGGCGAAGCCTCATCTGGAACCGGCTCGGCGGTCACCGCCAGCGGCACCACCGCTCCCGGGGGCGCACCGGGCAGCGTGACCGCGGTCTCGTATACGGCGTTGATCGCGTTCCTCCCGAACGCGCCTGCAGGCTGGACTGCAGAAGAGCCTGTCGGGGCGACATGGACGGTCGAGGACAGCCAGTGGACCTGGGCGTCCCGTGAATATAGCAAGGAGAACGGCTGGGCGACGATCTTGATCCAGGATTCGGCCTACTACGACGTGGGCTACTGGCAGTCCTGGGACTCGATGGTCTCGTTCGAGTCGACCGAGGGTTACTACAAGCAGGGGAAGGCCGGCGGCTACCCGTCCTGGGAGTACTTCACCAAGCCCGACTCCTACGGCACCTGGGTCGGCGTGAACGACCGGTTCATGGTCTACGTCAGTGTCGAAGGCGGGTCCAAATCGGATCTCGATGCGTTCGTGAATGCTGTCAACTACGGCGGCCTCGCGAACCTGAAGTAACCCCTAACCCTTCTTTTCATTTCCCGGCACGGCCGTGACGATGTAATGATACGGCCCTGACTCCGCCACCGCCCTGACCTCCAGTCCCGCCTCCGCCATCAACGCCGCCGCATGCTCCGTGCTGAACTTTCTTGCTGTCGGCGGGCCGAGGGGGAGCGGTTCCTTCTTCCAGTCGAGATCGACGATCAGTCCCTCCGGGGCTGCCATTTTTCCCGCGTTTGCAAGAACCCTGACCGGATCGGCGAAGTCGTGGAGGTCGATGCCGAAGAAGACGACGTCCGCGCAACCGCTGCAGAGAACGATCTCCTCGGCCATCCCGCTATGGAGGACGACGTTGTCGAGCCCCTCCTGAAACGCCTTCTCCTGCAGGAGATCGAGAGCCTCCGCATCGATATCGATCCCGCAGACGCGGCCGTGCGGCCCGACCATCCGCGCTGCCGGGAGCGCGAAGAACCCCTCTCCGCACCCGACATCGATGAAGGTCGAGCCGGGTTCGACCCCGATCCCTTCGAGGATGGACTCGGGGTGCTGCCACCGCCGCCGTGCGGTTTCGTCCTCGGGGAGGTGTCTTCCGGGATACGTGTGGTGTGCCATGCCGGTCCCGGTGATCTTCATCGGGAAAGAATCTGCTGTTCTCCCGGGGCGCTGCAACCGGTGATGGTGAAAATGAGTTTCCGGGCGCTGTGCGCCCTCACTGCATCGCCTTACGGAGTTTCTCCTGCACTTCCGGCTGCTCCGGGTTCATCTGGTGGACGGTCTGGATATGCCCCTCGACCCGCTTCATCAGTTCGTTCTCGTTCTCGGCCTTCTCCTCGAACTCGCACTCGAGGCCGAGATCTTTGCACCGAAACGTCTTCTGTTCCTGCATGCCTCTCGCCGGCCGAGTTTGTATACTGCGTTCGATATAAAAATGTCGGCGCCGTTTTTTCTGCTCAGCGTGTATGGGTGGGCGCACGTTCATGCTCCAGGACAGGTGCGGGGTGGTGAATGCTCTCATTACGTCGCACTTCGCGTGAGGCAACAGGATAAGGGATTACGTGGCTCCACGCGAAGGCCATGAGCGGGACAACAATGGCCATCCAACCATTCTTCGCGCTCTTCGCGAAGTGAGACATTCGCTACGGACTCTGCATGAAACTCCAGCCCGTGGAGCATGTCAGGCCTTCCTGCACTCCGTCACCTCCTCGATCAGCCCGTCCCGGAGGGTGACGACCCGGCAGAAGTACTCTTTGTGCCAGTCCTAGTGCGAGACCATCACGATCGTCTGGTCGAGTTCCTCGTTTAGCCGTGCAAAGAGATCGAGGATGCTCTTCGAGGTCTGACTGTCCAGGTTCGCGCAGGGTTCGTCGGCGAGCAGGATGCTCGGACTGTTCACGAGCGCCCGGGCTATCGCGACGCGCTGCTGCTCGCCGCCGGAGAGTTCGCTCTGCCGGTGATCCATCCGGTCGCCAAGACCGACTCGCCGGAGGATCTCGGCGCTCCGCTCGAGGTACTCGTCCTTCGGCGTGCCCCGGACGAGCGGCGTTAAGTAGACGTTCTCAAGCGCGGTGAGTTCCCCGATCAGCGCGTAGTCCTGGAAGACGTAGCCGAGCCGGTTCAGCCGGAAGAGGGTTCGCCGGTGGTCGGAGAGGCCGAGGACGTCCGTCCCGTCGATCGTGACTCTTCCGGACGTAGGGCGGTCGAGGAGCCCGAGGATGTGGAGGAGCGTCGATTTGCCGCTGCCGCTCGCCCCCATGATCCCGACGAACTCTCCTTTTGCGACCTCAAGCGAGACGCCCGCAAGGGCCCGGACCTCCACGTTCCCCATTGTGTAGACCCTCGTGAGGTTTTCCGCGACGATCATCCTTTCACCCCCTGATCGCGGTGAGGATATCCTCCCGCGCGATCCGCCACGCCGGGACGTAGCCCGCCACCACCGAGACTGCGAAGAGGCTCGCGATGCTCCGGAGGATGGCCGACGCCTCCACGTCCGGGTAGACCGGGCCGCCGGGGAAGACGAGCGGGTAGGCGGTAAGGTAGGCCGATACCCCGGCGTTCAGGACTATCCCGACGAGCGCCCCGACGGCGGTGATGAAGAGCACCTGGAGGACGTAAGAGTTGATGATGATCTGCTGGTCGATACCGATCGCCTTCAAGATCCCGATCTGCCGGCGCCGGTTCACGGTGTTGATGAAGATCACGATGAAGACCACCACGATGGCGATGATCAGGCTGACGAGCGTCGAGATGGCGTTGATGATGTTGAAACTCTGGATCGCCTGGTCGACGAACCCGCCCGACTTCTCCCGGAACGTCCAGACATCCTCCTGGATGCCGTAGGAGAGGATCTCCGTCTTGTAATCCTCCTCCCTGCCGTTGACCGCAGTCTTCACCAGGATCATGGATGCCTGGTCGTCGAGCCCGAGCACCCCGCTCATCTCACGGGTGGTGACGAAGGCCGCCGTATCGACGCCGAAGGACTGTGTCTCGAAGATCCCCTTCACCCGGTAGGTTCGCGTCTCGCCGTTCGGATAGGCCACCTCTACCGAATCGCCGACCCCGACCCCCTCAAGCGAGGGAAGGCCGCCCGCCTCCTTCCCTTCCGTCCCCGCGAGGGTCATGCCGATGACGATTGCATCGGTGTCCCCATTTGAGAGGAACTCCCCCGCGGTCATGTAATCGGCGATCCTGGTCACCGATCGCTCGTCTTCCGGGGTTATGCCGTAGAGCGTGCTCGCGGCGTTGCGGCCCCGGTGCGAAAACGTCACCCCGGCGGCTATCCGGGGCGACGTGCCCGTGATCCCCGGGATCTGCTCGAGCCTCCTCTGGAGGCCGTCCACGCCGTCGATGTAGCGGCTGCCTTCCCGGGGCTCGATGACCAGGTTCCCGAGGTCGAAGTCGATCGACTGGGTCTCGAAGGTCACGACAACCCCGGAGATGATGGAGGGCAGGAAGACCAGGTTCACGAAGATGAGGGCGATGATCATGATGGTGAGGGCGAACGTCCCCCGGCTCCCGCGCTGGATCGACTTCCACGCCAGGAACGCGGAGACCCTGATCCCTGAGAACACTGCGGTCACTCCTCCTTTCGCCGCCGGTACCAGTAGATCGCGACAGCGACGGCGACGATGAGGACGGCTGCCGCGACGGCGATCACCGGGACCGGATTCTGCCCGGTGACGATGATCTGCAGGGGTTGCCGGACGGTGTGTTCGCCGTAGTCGTCGGTGTACCGGATGACGAGGGTGTAGCCGAAATCCCCCGCCTCGTCGGTTGCGAGGGAGAAGACGGCGGGCCCATCGTTCCCCGGCTCGATCGTCCCGAGGAACGCCTCTTTTGAGCCAGAAAAGGCGAGACCCTCGATCGTCGCCCTGACCGACTCCGCGTCGGCCGTCCCGGTGTTCTGCAGCCGGATCGTCAGGTCGACCGTATCCCCGGCGGCGATCCGGGCGGGTTCGGTCCTGATGGAGGCGACACCCATCTCGGCGCTGCCGACGATGGGAACCCCGATCGTCGCGACCTGCCGCGACGGCGCGAGGTCGGCGCCCCGGTAATCGACGCTGACCTCGATCGGGGTAAGCCCGAGCGGCGCGCTCGTATCGGTCTCGAAGGTCAGGTTCAGGACGGCGTCTCCTCCCGCCTCGAGTTCGGGGATGTAGTAGTTCTCCGCGTTCCGCGGGGCGATCCCACCGGATGTCGCGTTGACGCCGATGGAAATGTCGTTTGCGGTGGCCCGGCCGTCGTTATGAATGGTCAGGGTGACGTTGAAGGGGTCGCC
>JAQVVW010000060.1 GCA_028698765.1 Methanoculleus sp.
GGGAGGGCTCTCTACTCCCAGGTAGCGCGTGAGAACGGCTGCTATCCGGGGCGCTTCGACGAGGAGGAACCCGATCCCGACGATGACGAGGAAGGCGTCGACGGCGATGGACCCGACCTGCCGGGCAAGTTCGGCCGCCTGCTGGAGGACAAACCCCTGGTCGATGTAGTCCCCGATCTGGATGCCGTCGGAGGTGCCACCGGGGGTGATGCCGTATTCGGTGAGGATGGACTGGAGGACGGCGAGCTGTTCGTCGAGGCGTGCCTGGTACTGCGGCAATGAACGGACGAACCCGGTGAGGGCTGCACCGAGGAAGGCGATCATCCCGGCGAAGATCCCGATGAGCCCTGCGACCACCAGTATGGCGGCCGGGATCCGCGGCACCCCTCGCCGGGTCAGCCAGACCATGGCGGGTGCGGTGATCATCGCGAAGAAGACGGCGACGAGGAGCGGGGTGAGGATCGGTGTTGATGCTCTCGCCCCCGCGAGCACAATGACGACTGCAGCCCCGATTATCGCGATGCGGGCAGGGGGGGAGAGGCGCTCGGCGATGTTCACAGAGGTGGTATGGATCTTCTCCAAAGAAAGAGTTTTCCGGGCGAGACCTATCTCCCCTCGGGCACCCGGGCCTCTGCCGCCCGGATCGCCTCTCGCAGCGACTCCCCGATGACCGGCGTCGCGAGGAATATGTTCTCGCGGCCGATGACCTCCGCCGCCCCGGTCCCTTCGAACCCCTCGATGAGCCGGGGGTCGACCTCGGCGAGGATGAGCCGGTTGTTCTGGGCGCGGAGTCGTCGGGCGTAGCGTTCCAGCATCCGGAAGAGCCCGGTCCCGGCCTCGACCCTCCCCCGGAGGCTGAGGATGACGACGGCGCCCTCCGCCCCCTCCGGGGAGGGGAGCGACCGTTCGATGGCACGGAGGGTGGCGAAGTAGACGCTCCCCGAGACCGAGAGGATGGTGACCCGGCCCGGAGGGAGCTGACGCGGGGCGGGCTCTTCACGGTACATACCGCCTTCTACCGGGACGAGGCGGACCACAGCGGCCTCACGGGTGGAGGTGACGAGGTAGATGGCGAGCGAGAGGAGGACGCCGACGTAGATGCTGTACTGGAGTGGGAGGACCTGGGTGGAGATGAATGTGGCAATCATCCCCCAGCGCCCGGAGCGGGAGTACCTGCAGATGCAAGCGATCTCTTGGGGCCGGTAGATGAGTTCGGCCCCGATGAGGATCAGGATGCCGGCAAGCGCCGGGAGCGGGATCAGTTCCGCGAGGGGGCCGGCGAAGACGATGACGACCCCGACGAGGGCGCCGGAGATGAGGTTCGCCGCCCGGGTCTCTGCGCCCGCGGCTACGTTCAACGCCGTCGCGGAGAGCGACCCGGCTGAGGGTGCGCACTGGAGGAAACTGCAGACGATGTTGGTGACTCCCTGTCCGGTAAAGTCCCGGTTCACGTCGGCGATGGTCCCGTCCGGCTCGGGGATCGCCTCGGTGACCCCGACGGCCATGACGAGCCCGATGATGGCAAGCGCGAGCGCCGGGACGAGGAGGCCGGGGGCGAGGGCGATATTGGGGATGGCAAAGGCCGGGAGCCCGGCGGGAATGGTGGCGATACTGCCCACGAGCGCGACATCCGGAAACACGATCCGGGCGAGGAGGGCCGTGACGATGAGCGGGAGGAGGAGGGCGACGGAGGTGAGGTGCGGTATGCGGCGGAGCGCGATGACGAGGGCGATCGTGAGGAGGCCGATCGCGAGTGCGTCGGGCCGGATATCGCCCGCATGGAGGATGAGGTCTCCTACCGCGAGGATCTGGATTGCGTCCCGCGGGAGCTGGTAGCCGGTGAGGTTCCCGAGCTGCCCGAGGACGATGAGGAGCGCCGCCCCGACGACGAACCCGGTGAGGACGGCGTTGGAGATGAATCGTGTCAGGCTGCCGGCCCGGATGAGCCCGAACCCGAGTTGGAAGAGTCCGACGAGGATGGTCAGCACAAAGAGGGTGGCCGGGACGTCGGCCTCGGGGACCGGGGCGAGGACGGAGTAGATCGAGACCGCGAGGACGTTTGAGAGCATCACCTTGAGGTAGGAGGAGCCGGTGAGGAGCGCCCCGATCGCCGTCGAGAATATCGCGGTGTAAAGGCCGTAGATTGGGTTGATCCCGGCGACGAGGGCGAACCCCATCGCCTGCGGGATGCCGACGAGGGCGGTGGTCGTCCCGGCGAAGAGGTCGGCGGGGAGGCTTCTCCTCCAGTTTGTCTCACCGGCGGGCATGCTCGGTGAGGGTGTGGGGTGCGGGATATAGGTTGTCCTGCCGGCCAACCATCCAGGATCTCCGGATAGTTATGGAGGGGCGGGTGAGCGTCCCCGGGCTCGTGGTCTAGCTGGTTATGACGTCGCCTTGGTAAGGCGGGGATAGGCGAGCCGGACTGCTGGACCAGGAACCCGGCCAGATCGGCCCGAAACGGCTACTGGGCCATGGACGTGGCTATTCTGGTGTGCGAGCGTAGTGGTCTAGCTGGTTATGACGTCGCCCTGACAAGGCGAAGTTGTACCACTAGACCATGGGCAGCCCTTTTCATCTGGCCGCGGCAGGTGAGTGTCATCTCCTCACCGTTTTACTGCCGATCGTAATCGTCGGCCCGGAGCGAAGGCACTATCTGCACGGGAGACCGATCTCTACTCCAGGAGATCGATGGCATGAACGAGAGAGAGCCCGGCGAGGGACGCGGCCGCCGCGGGCGGGGGCGCCCCCGGGTCCGCCGGAGGATCGGGAACCAGGGGGCGTTCCGCTGTTTCGGCCCGCTCTGCGGGGGGCCCGACGAGTTCGTCGTCGTCCTGCCCGAGGAGGTGGAGGCCCTGCGGCTCGTCGACCTCCAGGGGCTTGAGCAGGAAGAGGCGGCCGCCGCTCTCGGCGTCTCCAGAAAGACCCTCTGGCGTGACCTCCACGAGGCGCGGGCGAAGGTCGCCGATGCCCTGGTGCACGGGAAGACGATCCGGATCGTCGGGTGCGGCCGCCGCCGGGAGGAGGGGTGCCCGGAGGACGAGGACGCCTCCTTCGATCCGGCGCCCGGGTGACTGGATCTAGAGGCATCCGTCCCGAACTTTTTTTGCGAAGGGCGTTGACCCGGAGACGGTTCAAAATCCGATACGGCCGTGTACGACTAGTTCATCCCCATATCGCTCAGCCGGTTGGTATCTTCATCAAACGACTGGTGGATGGTGAAGTACTGCACCCGCCCGGCTTTGATGCACTCCCTGACGGCACGTTCCCGTTTGCTCAGGTTCGCGGCTTTACCCGTCTTTATCTCGATAAAGACCACCTTCTGCACCTCATCGGCGTCGGAGAGTCCGTCGAAGACGATGAGATCGACCGGGGTCCCTAAGAATCGTGCATCCTTCGGGTTGTAGGGAAAGTCCGGGAAGTACGGGATGAGGCACTCCGTGACCTTCCCCCGGGTCACCGACTGGCTGCGCTTTACCGCATCGGTGCGGATATTCCCCTCTTCGTCCAGTCTCCACTTCTCAAAGAGGATCTTTGCTTTCTCATCCGAGAGCCGCCTGAGTTCCTGTTCTTTCCAGTCTTCGATATCTTCTCGCTCCCTCCGGCGCCAGGACTCAAACACCTCTCGTGCTCGCTCTTCGATCTGGCCCCGGATCCTGGAGTATTTGTAAAATAGCACTAAAACAGCAAGAACCAGGAGAAGGATGACGGCCCATTCGATCATAGTCTCCCAGAAAACTCTCACGCCCCGGTAGATAGGCCTTTCTAACGAGTTTTCCTGCGATGTATTGGATGGATGCTCATTTTCGGAACCACCTGGTGCTCGAACTCCGTCCCATAGGAAGATCGTTCCTGACGGCGCTCATGCTCCTGCCGCTCGCGCCCTTCGGGGCACACACCGCCTATCACCACGCGGAAAACGACTGCCGGAACGCGCGACGGTCCACTGGAACCGGAGCATGAGAAGTTCACCCGGTGTGCGGGGGACTGTTGTTCGTTCGGCACGGAGTCGTCGCCCCGGGTGCAGGGGAAAAAAGAATGCGGTCAGGGGAGCCGGACAACAGCCCAGTTCTCCGTGAGGTTGTTCTGCTGGGGCACCGGCTGCGCTGAGAACGTGACGTAATCCCCGAATCCCGACCACATCCGGGTTACCGGGTAATCGGGCCCGGATGATCTCTCTTCTACAAGGGTCTGGTTGACCCCGCCGATCACGTCGAATGACCGGTACACGTGGGGATAGCCCTCGGCCCCGAGGAAGGAGGGGGTCTCCGTCACGACCTGGAAGTGGAGATGCGGGAGATCGGAGTTCCCGCTGTTGCCCATCAGGCCGAGGACCTGCCCCTCCGTGACGCTGTCGCCAATCCCGACCCGGAGCGAGCCGGGGATCATGTGGGCGTAGCAGGCGAATTTCTGGTTCCCGATATCGACGATGACGTAGTTGCCGGCTGCGGTTGCAACATTCGCCGGCGGGGCGGAATAGATCTCCTCATGGTCCGGAAGGCCGTCCATGGCGTCCACCACCGTCCCGTTGGCGACCGAGTAGATCTCCCTGCCGTATCCGAGGAAGTTCTTCGCCAGGGTCACGTTCCCGGCGGCCGCCTGCCCGGTGGCCGGGTCCAGGTATATCCAGTCCTGTGCGTAACGCTGGGGAACGCGGGTCACCCCGTTCATCGTGATCTGGCCGAGGAAGTGATGGGTCACGGGACCCGTGGTCTCCGTCGCCGTCCAGCCCGGGCCGCGCACCGGCGAACCGATAACCACCGGCGCAAGATCCTTACGCACCGTGACGTTGCCGCCGGTGAGCGTAATCGGCGCGAGCCCGCTTCCAGTCGGGTTCAGGGTGAGCCGGTGGACGAGCCGGTCCGGTACGGCGTCCAAAGCGACCTTGAACCAGAGAGAGATTCGCGGGAGAGGCAGTTTACCGGTGCCGTCCTCGAGTTCCGCCGCGGTCGGCGGCGGGCTTGCGGCCGGGTGGTAGAGTTGGGCCAGCAGCTCCCCGTCAACCGACCAGAGTATGTCTCCTGTGGCAGGATCGATGACTTCGACTTTTGCCGGTACGAGCGTCTCGCCTCCTGTCGGGGAGAGTTCAAGTTCGTAGGCGAGGTTGACGCCGTCCTGGCTGGAGACCGGGATGGGCGCAAACGGAACGGTCACGTTCACCGGCGGAGCCGCGGGCGCCGGTTGCGGTTCCGTCACGGATTGCATACATCCGGCGGTGAGGATCGCTGCCGTTACGACGGCGAGGATGAGGATCTGGCGAATGGCCGACATGGTAATGACGTTCGAGCGGTTGACGTGCCGGGTAATAAACCAGATAGATCTCGTTCCGGTATTCCGGCTGATCTATGGGCGCGCAGGGATTCGAATCCCCAGGTGAATAGCAGTTACTGCGAAAGAACGTCCTGCAGGCACCCCCGGCTCTCGCCCCCTGCGATCTCAAGTCCGGAAGCAGCGAGAGATTCAGCCGGGGTATCATGACGATTTCCCGAAAAACATGGGCCCGGAGGGATTCGAACCCACGACCGCCCGGTTATGAGCCGGGCGCTCTGACCGGACTAAGCTACGGGCCCGAGAATTGCAATGCAGTCAGCCTGAATCTGGAAACGATGCATTCCGCTCGAATTTCCGGGATTTCCCGGAATCCCGCTGGCATATAAGATTGTACTCCGATCATAAAAAGCATTGTGCGCGTTCTGCAGGGCATTCACATACCCGGCAGGCACGACGCACGAAAATCCATCGCGCAAACCTCTGACGGGGCTTTGATACCTCCAATATGAGAGACTGCCTGCAAAACGCTCCGAGAAACCCCTTACTGCTGGTGCTGCTCCTTCCACTGCATCCAGTTGTTGTAGGCGTTCATATCCTTCTGCTTGAGGAACTCCTGGATCTCGTTGTCGATCTCGGTGGTCGTCATCCCGCTGTGCGTGCTCCCCTGGATCTGCCGGGTGATCTCGTCCGCCAGCTGCTGGTCTGCTCCGGCGTTCTGGACTGATCTCCTGATCTTGTCGGGGTTGAACTGCTCCTCCTGGTTGTTCGACTTCCGGACCATCGTCTCCTGCCAGGACAGGGACTCCATCTGCTGCTGTTGTGCCATTCTCATCACCACATCCATACCTGTTCTGCTTTCCCCGGGGTGCGGGTACCCGCCGCACCCCGGCTTCTCTCCGGGATCACGGTTTCCGGGCGCTCCACCCGGCCCCGTTCCGGTTGCAAGCTGCAGCCTGCCGGGCGACAGTGGGATACCGGGTACTTATACGTTGTGGCGGCCGGCCATCGCGCCCTTCCCGCGGAAGCAATGGATTAACGGCGCCTTCCGGGAGCGGCGAAGAACTGAAAGAGTCTTCCGCGTGGGGCATGCTGCACGGCGGCGATGCGCTGGAGAGGCCGTCCGGTAACGGGTGCGTGAACCGGGGGCTGTCCCCCTTTATTCGTGCAGACCAGACCCTTACGTCTCCCTCGTCCCCTCCTCGGCCTTCCTGATGGCCGAGAGCACCTCCTGTTTCTTCTCATCAAGGAGGCTCCCCATCTCCGCCTCGATGTTCAGCCGCACCACCGGCTCGGTGTGGGACCGGCGGATGTTGAACCACCAGTCCGGGTAGCCCACCGTCAGCCCGTCGAGGTGGTCCTGGTCCGCGTCCCGGTAGCGTGCCGCAAGCACCGCAAAGACCGCCGGGGGATCGCTTACCCGGAGGTTGATCTCCCCGGTCGAAGGGTAGCGGTCGAGCGGCCGGATGAGATCGGAGAGCGTCTGGCCGCTCGCGGCGATGATGTTTGCAACCATGACCAGCGTCGCGAGGCCGTTGTCGGTAAAGCCCATATCCCGGTAGTAGTAGTGCCCGGAGAGCTCCCCGGCGAAGATGGCGTTCTCCTCCCGCATCCGGGCTTTGATGAAGGCGTGGCCCACCCGTGACCGGACCCCTCTCCCCCCGCCCTCCTCGATCGCCTCGCGGACCGCCCGGCTCGACCGGAGGTCGTAGAGGATCGTCGCCCCCGGATTCTCTTCGAGCAGGTAGTCCGCGACGAGGCCGGTCACCAGGTCTTCCCGGACGCGCTCGCCCCGTTCGTCGATGAACCCGCACCGGTCGGCGTCGCCGTCGAACGCCACTCCCACCTCCGCGCCTTCGGTCACGACCCGTTCCTGCAGTTCCCGGGTGGTCTCCGGGTCAAGCGGGTTTGCGTGGTGGTGGGGGAACCGCCCGTCGGGGTCGGTGTACATCGGGACGAGCCGCCATGCCGGGACCCGTTCAAAGAGCCGGGGCACCTCCGGCCCGGCCATCCCGCTCCCCGCGTCCACGACGATCGTGAGGCGTTTCGGTGCCCGGACGAGCCCGGCCATCTTCTCGATGTAGGCGTCGAGCATATCGATCCGGCGGCAGGACCCCCCGACGCGGGCGACCGGCTCCTCCCCGACCCGTGCCTCCAGGAGCGGCAGGTCCCGGTCACCGGAGAGGGGAATGGCATTTTCCCGGTCCAGCTTGAGCCCGTTCATATCCCCCGGG
>JAQVVW010000061.1 GCA_028698765.1 Methanoculleus sp.
TGAGATCACCGACCGGCTGAACGAAGAACTGTACAACTCCACGGATATGGAGATGGGCGGTTTTGGCTCGCGGTCCCGGAGGAAGGCAAAGCCGGGGATTATGTCGATCCTGGAGACGATGGCGACGAAGTAGGTGCCGCGTTAACGGCGTTAACGCGATGGCGGCATATGCAGGAGATATAAGGAAGAGCTTCCATCTCCTTACCATGCGTGGGATGGATCCGGCAGACAGCGACCGGACGGTTGCAGGGGTGCTCCTCTTCCTGCTCCCGGTCCAGTTCATAACCGCTCTTGTGACCGGCGCGGCCATCGCGCCCGGCTACAGCATCAACGTGAACGCGATCAGCGACCTCGGCGTTACCGGCGAGACGGCATGGCTCCTCAACGTCTCGCTCGCCGCTGCAGGCCTCCTGAACATCGCCGGCGGCTACTTCCTCTACCGGATCTACGGCAGGGGATGGATACTTCCCGTCTTTCTCCTCGCCGGCATCGGGGCGATCGGCGCCGCGGTCTTCACGCTCGATGTTCCCGGCATCCACGGCCTCTTTGCGCTCGCGGCCTTCGTCTTCTTCAATATCGAGGCCATCGCCGGTGCCTCCCTGGTCCGGGGGCCGCTACGAGCGATCTCGATCATCGCTGGCGTCCTCGACCTCGTCTTCCTGGTGACGCATGCCGCAAGCGATTTCGGCATCGTGAGCCTCTACGGCCCCATCGGCCACGGCGGGTCGGAGCGGATGATCGTCTACCCCGCGCTCTTCTGGCTCACGGCGTTCGGGGGATATCTCATGGCGCCGGCTACTTCCTCCCGGTCGCCTTGAAGAAGGTGTAGCAGAAGACCCCGTCCGGCCCTGCGGTCCGGTAGAGGTCGGCTATCCCCTGCTCCCACTCCTCCCGGCTCATCATCCCCCGGCCCACCGCGTCATCCCCGACACCCTCGACCATGGCGGTGAAGGTCAGCCGCGTGAACCCCAGGGCGAGGTCCGGCTGGGTGGCGTCCGCGTAGACCATCCGCGGCGAGACATGGACGTCGCGGTAGCCGGCGCCCGCGACAAGGGGATAGAGTTCCCGCCCGATCAAAGCGTTGCCGCCCATCTCACGCTGGAGGTCGACCAGGCACCCGATGGCCCGGCGGGCGTGGGGGCTATCGGGGTGGAAGTATGCCGAGCCGTGGTCCCCCTCGATCGCCGTGATCGTGCCGCCCTCCCGGAGGAGCGGGCGGAGGCGCTCGAGAGCACCGCGGGGGTCAGCAAGGTGTTCGAGGACGAAGCAGACGAAGATGTGGTCGAAGCTCCCCGGCTCGTAGGGGGGGGCAAAGATGTCCCCGGCCTCGAACGTGACGTTCGTTATCCCTGCTTCCCGCACGCGCCTCGCTGCCTCGCCAAGTGAGGCTTCGGAGATATCGACCGACGTGATCCGGGCCTCCGGGCTGTTTCTCGCCAGGATGACCGTCTGGGCACCGGTGCCGCACCCGGCCTCGAGCACCCTCGAACCTGGCGGGTACCGGGTGTCGCCGTGGAGGAGCCCGGTCAGGGTCTCCGCCTGATCGCGCAGCCGCTCCGCTTCCCGCTCCGTGTAGCCGTGGACATAACTCCTGCCGCTCATCCCGTCTCCTGCAGGAGTTATAACGCGAACTCGCTATTAAGTGTTTGCGGTGGCCGGGCACGACGCAGGAAGACCGCGCCTGCCCGGACTGAATTCACATGGGCAGTCGAGGTGCCGCAGCAGGCGTGGCAGGCTCGTTTTCGTCAACCTGGGACCTGTAGTGCTAATCAAAAAGCAAAGCGTTTTCTGGGGGACATGGCAATATACCCAAGCAGCCCCCCGATGATCTCTCACGTTGGTCTGGAATGGCGCAGGATGGTCCGGGCGAAGATCCGGCGGTGCAAGGACATGAGCGGCCGTGCCTGATCTCCTCAGTATGTTCCCTCTGATCCTGGCCGGGTTCTGCGTCATCTCGGCACTCATCACCTACGGCCTCGGGATGTATGTCTTTGCACGGAACCCCTCATCGGCCGTCAATCGCCTCTTCCTCGCGTTGATGCTCACCGCAACCTACTGGGCCCTAGACGAATACCTCGTCTGGCATTTCGCCGGTAATGAAGGTCACTTCCTGTTCTGGCTGAAGGCCGGCGCCTTCTGGATCTTTGTCGTCGCGTTCACTGTCCATTTCACGCTCATCTTCACCGACCACCCCCTCGCGCAGGAGAAAAAGCGTGGCGTTCTCCTCGTTGTCCTGTACCTGCCCGCCCTGCTCTTTGCCCTGTTCGGGCTCTTCACCGATCTGATCTTTACGGTAATGTTCCAGCCCGGAACGGGGTATGTCTACCTGCCGGCATTCACAAGTCCTATCTACCTGGCGGAGAAGGCCTATATCACCCTGGCAATGGGCTGGACGGCATACACCGGCATCTCGTCCTGGTTGAGAGCACCTCAGGGGAGGAGACGGTCCCAGAACCTGCTTTTTTGCATCGGCATCATAACCGTCATCGGTTTCAGCGCTCTCTCCGGACTGGTCCTCCCACCCCTCGGGATCTACACCGTCGATATCACCTTCATCGGGATCGTTATCTTCTCTCTGCTTATCGCCTATGCTATCCAGAAACACGGGTTGTTTGTCCTGAGTCCCCAGACGGCGGTCCCCGATATCATCAGGACGATGCCGGACGGTCTCATCCTTGCCGACACAGGCGGCAGGATCGTCACGGCGAACGCTTCGGCCGCGGAGATCTTCGGTGTGGCCGAACCGGAGCTGGTCGGGCAGTCGGTCGGGCGGTTTGTCCCCGACACGGCGTGCGCCGCGATCCGGGCCGCCATCGCGGAGCAGGGGAGGGTCCTGGACCTTGAGGCGGTTCCCGGCGACAGGCAGGACAGCGTCGTCAGCATCGCCGGAACGCTCGTCAGGAACCCGGCCGGCTCGCCGGCCGGCATCGTCCTGATCGTGCGAGACATCACCGGCAGGAAAGCGGCGGAGACGGCCCTCCGGACGGCGAACCAGAAGTTGTCCCTCTTATCGCAGGTGACCTGCCATGACATCGGCAACGATGTCACGGGCCTTGCCTGGTACCTGAACCTTCTTTCGGAGGACCGGATGCATCCCGACGCTGCCATGTACCTCTCCCATTCGGTCGAGATCGTGGAGAACATCAAGAAGCACCTTGAGTTCTCCCGTGAGTACCAGATGATCGGGGCGTACCAGCCGGTCTGGCAGCCGCTCGGACCGATGATCGCCGGGGCTGTCAACTGCATTCCCCGTTCGGGTGTTGAGGTCTCCGTCCGGGTTGCCCCGGTGGAGATCTGTGTCGATCCGCTCTCGCCGAAAGTCGCGTATAACCTGATCGAGAACGCGCTCCGGCACGGGGGAGACGTCACCACGATTAGCATAACTGCTGGAGAGCAGGCCGACGGGGCGCTCATGGTGGTCTTCGAGGACGACGGCGCAGGGATCCCGGACGACGAGAAGGAGAAGATCTTCCGCTACGGGTATGGCAAAAACACCGGGTTTGGGCTGGCCTTCGCGCGGGACGTCCTCTCCGTTACCGATATCGGTATCCGTGAAACGGGGACGGCGGGCCGGGGAGCCCGGTTCGAGAGCCTGGTCCCTCCCCGGGTGTGGAGGCCGGTTGAGGGGGCGGGTCCCGACCCGGTGATGGGAAAGTAATCAGGGCGTGCAGGCGCGGTGCCGGCCACGTCCCCCTGGTTTTGTCAGCTCATCAGGGCGGCGTCGAAGAACGCGATCACCCTCTCCTCGTACTCGCCGGGGTGGCGGCCGAACGCACCCGTGTGCCCGGCGTCCGGCGCGACCCAGAGTAGTGCACGCTCGCCCACGGTCCAGGCGAAGACCTCATTGAATGCGACCTCGCGGGGCACGCTGCCGCCCGCGATCAGCAGGAACCGGGTCGACTCCGCCGCGGCCATCGAGTCGAGGAGCGGATCGGGCGGCGCGGTCCCGCTCGCGATCTGCACAACGCCGTACAGCACCCGGGTGACGAAATTGCGGTAGAGGGGCCGCTCGGACTCCAGTGCATACAGTTCCTCGACGGAACGTTGCGTCGCACCGTCGGCGACGATCGCCGTCACCTGCGGATACTTCGACGCCGCGCCGAGGAGCACCTCACCGCCGAGGGAGAGGCCCATGCCCCCGATTGCATCGACCCCGTCCTGTGCTTCAAGGAATTTGACGGCGGCCCCCACATCGCGGGTACCCTCCCACCCGAACCGGTTGGTCGGACCCCCACCCGCCGTGCCCCACGAGGTCCAGCGCAAGCACGCCGTAGCCGTGGCGGACGAGCATTGCGGCATAGGGCCACAACGCCTCCCGTGAACTTCCCGCCCCGTGGATGAGGATGACCGCGGCGCCGTTCTTCGGGGGCGCATACCACGACTCCAGGGCGATGCCTTCGTCGGTCATGATCGTGACCTCGCGGAACCCCTCCGGCGGCGCACCGACCTCTTCGCGGAGCGGCAGGACGGCGAAGATGCCGAACGCCGCGGGAAGGACGAGATAGAGCGCGAAAACGGCGAGCAGCACGAGGACGAGAGCCCGGCGGAGGATACGCTGGCGATCGGCGAGAGTGGGGACCATACGTTATGGTAATGGTGGCATCTCCTGCTATATAGCGCCACGCGCCGCCTCTCTCCGACAACCGCCACCACAAAGCACTTGCCATCCCGTACGCACCTTTTTATGGAGTTCAGGTTTCCCATGAGCCAATCCACTTCCCAATGCGGAGAAGAGCATCGCTACACGCTAAAAGACCTCGGCTGGACGGAAGAGCACGAGAGAGCCTTCTCAAACTACACCGGGCCGTATCTCGCCGGCCGCGTGGCCTGCCGGCAGAAGACCGTGTGGGACGTGCTCATCGACGGCGGATCGGTCATGGCCGGGATCTCCGGAGCCCTGCGCAAACTCGGCCGGTTCCCAGCCGTGGGGGATTTTGTCGTCATGCTCCATCAGCCGGAGGCCGGTACCTCGACGATCGTCGACATCCTCCCCCGAAAGACCCTCTTTTCGCGGGGGACACCGGGCCGTGACGGCGTCGATCAGGTCATCGCGGCGAATATCGATACGGTCTTCATCGTCACCGCGGCCGGGCACGACCTCAACGCCCGCAGGATCGAGCGCTATCTCGCGATCGCCCATGCATCCAGCGCCCGGCCGGTCATCGTCATCAACAAGTCCGACCTCGCGGACGACTCCGCAACGCTCGCCGCCGACCTCGCTGCCGTCTCCCCCGGCATACCGGTCACTCCCGTCAGCGCCATGAGCGGTGAGGGTGTCGAACGGCTCGGCCCCTACCTCCTGCCGCGAACGACGGTCGCCCTCATCGGCTCGTCGGGTGTCGGCAAGTCCACCCTGATCAACCGGCTCATGGGCCGTCCGGTGCAGGAGACCTCAGGCACCCGGGACTACGACGAGAAAGGGCGGCACACCACGACCGTCCGCCAGCTCTTCGTCCTTCCCGGCGGGGCGCTCATGATCGACAACCCCGGCCTGCGGGAGGTCGGCATCGGCACGGCCTCCGCCGGTATCGCCGATACGTTCCCCGAGATCCTCGAACTTGCGGAGGGCTGCAGGTTCTCGGACTGCCGGCACGAGGAGGAGCCGGGGTGTGCGGTGCAGGCGGCCGTCGCGGCCGGGACCCTCCCCGCGGCACGACTGGAGAGTTTCCAGCGGCTCGTGCAGGAGCTTGCCTTCGAAGAGGAGAAAGCGGAGATCGGGCTTGTAAGGCTCGAGAAGAAGCGCTGGAAGGCGATCGGCAAAATGCAGAGGGATATCGGGAAGACAAAGGGGAGGTAACGGCCGTCCGCGGGACCGGCCGGATCACTCCTTCTTCCGCAGAATGAAGAACTCGTAGCCGTACTCGTCGGCATGCTCCCGGTAGACGGCGCTCTCCCGTTCGGCGAACTCAATCTGCGCCTCCGCCTCGGGATTGCCGGCGACGTTCGGCCGCAGGTCTTCTATCCGCTTGAGGATCGGCACATAGTAATTCTCCCACCACGCGGACTTCGGGAGCGGGAAGGTCGCGACGACCTCGTAGCCGGCGTCCTCTGCGGTCGCGCGGTTTGCTGCGATCGTTGTTATCGCCGGGTAGCATTCGTTCCAGAACGCCGCCGCCTCCGTCGAAGGCTCTTCGACGAACCAGGCGGCCTCGGTGAGGCAGAGGTAGCCGCCCGGCCGGAGGAGCCGCCTCCACGAGGCGAGCCCCTCCCGGAACCCTATGACGAAGATCGATCCCTCCGCCCAGAGGATATCGAACGATGCGTCGGAGAACGGCAGGTCGTCCATCGAGGCGCGGACCGTGGTGATCCGGTCCCTCACCCCCGCCGATGCCGCGCTCCCGCCAAGTTGATCGAGGTAGGGCTGGTGGACGTCGGTGGCGGTGATACGGCAGCCGGGAGAGATCCGGGCGAGTTCAACTGTCTGCATCCCGGCCCCGCATCCGATATCCAGGATCTCCGGCCGGGCCGGGAGATCGGTAAGCATCGAAAAAGCCTTTCTGGTGCATGCGTTGCTCCCCGGCCCCTGGCGGGGCAGGTTCTCGTGCATGGTAAAGATGAAAGGGGTATCCATGACAGTTGTGCGCCGTGCGATCTCATAAACCCGGACGAAGCGACCGCCGCCGTCCATCGTAAATACCATCGCCGCCTATTCTTGCGTATGGAGAAACAGACCCCTGTCTCCGAACTCCGGGACCGCATGGAGCGCTTCAGGAGCCGGATGGACAGGGATGATCCGTCATGGGAGTTCGCCGCGATCTTCGGGAGGACAAACCAGTTCTACTTCACCGGGACGATGCAGGACGGGGTCCTCCTCATACCCCGCAACGGCGAAGCCGTCCTCTGGGTGCGCCGGAGCATCGAGCGCGCAGAGGATGAGTCGCTCTTCCCCGACATCCGGCCGATGAAGAGTTTCCGTGACGCCGCTGCCGGTATGGGGGCGTGCCCGGGAACGGTTCACCTGGAGACCGAGGCGGTCCCCCTCGCGCTGTTCGAGCGATTCCGGAAGTACTTCCCCTTCAGGGAGACGGGGTCGCTCGACGCCCCGGCGGCAGCGGTCCGGGCGAAGAAGAGCGCTTACGAACTCTCTCTCATGGAGCGGGCAGGGAAGATTCACCGGCACGTCCTCGAGGACGTCGTCCCCGCGATGCTCCGGGAGGGGATGAGCGAGGCCGAGCTCGGCGGCGAGGTCTTTGCCCGCATGGTCAAGGAAGGGCACCACGGCATCGCCCGGTTCGGAAGGTTCGGGACGGAGATGATCCTCGGGCAGCTCGGCTTCGGGGAGAACTCCCTCTACCCGACCAGTTTCGACGGGCCAGGCGGGTGCCGGGGGGCGGCCCCCCATATGCGCTAACTTAACCCGCGGGTACACCTACCCCGCGTCGGTACTGGTATACCTCAACCATCTGGCGTGGTCTCTCTCTGTTGCCTTCTGCAAGTCCTTTTGCAATGAGACACCAGCGT
>JAQVVW010000062.1 GCA_028698765.1 Methanoculleus sp.
TGCTCAACCTGACTCCGATCTCGGATGTCGTGGGAAAACAGCCCTCCGCAGACGATGCCGCGTGGCACGTTCTGGCGGGCATCGAGATCGATACGGAACCCGGCTGGTCACGGCCCGGGGAACTACCGGCGTCCTCCCTCCCCTGGGGTCACCTCGTCTTCATCCGTAAAGCGACGGGAGCGGCCTGATGCCGGAGGGTCGGGCGGCGGTCCCTCTCCACATGGAATACAAAAGTTTCGGGACGCCCATGAGTGTCGATCTGGAACCCTGGTATTCAACCAACGTTCCCTACGAGATCATGCGGTATTGCTGGGTCGACATCATTCAGAATCCAACACGAGTACGACTTAACACCTATAATTGATGGTGGCCGGATGAAAGAAACGATTTTCATTTTTTGTGTGTTAACTCTTCTGTTGCTCGGATCAGGCTGTACTGAAAGCATCAATAGGAATTCCCCAGTGGATGAAGGCCCTGCGGTAATTCTGCGTTATGAAAGCGGAAACCTGTCGATCCCCATTGACACCTCGCAGATCGAAGTTATAGATCCGGACAACTCCACGGCGAACGTCACGCCGATCGTTGCCATTCTCCTTGATGATCAGCGAACCGGGATCCTGCTCGAAAATGGATGGAAGATCACAACTGCTTCTAAGAAAACAGACGAACATGACCCGAACCTGGCGTATGTCGACGTGGAATTTGAAAAAGAAGGGTTATCATTCTTCATCAAAGTCGATGAAACGGCGAACAGAACGCTTGAAGGACATTCGGGGGCCAAACTATGGGTTACGGATCGCATCTCAGGCCCTCGTCCCGAAGATTACCACCAGTGGAAAAGGTTTGACGAAAATTCCTCGATGATTTATACCATATTCGACCATAAAACCGATAGAACGGTTATGATCTATAACAAAACAATGATCTTCTATCTTTACCCGTCATATGCGACCATCGATATCGAGGGGCTGAATGATTGAGATGGCAGCCTTGGAAATGTGCCACCCCGGCTTCTCCGGCCCCTTCTGCCGGGTGGTTCAAGTCCGATCCCACGATGTTGCGGTTATCTCAGTGATCTCCGAATACGGGGCCTATTCAAGGGTATGGTCATCAAAGCAAATTACCGGAGGGATATGAAATGAACGGAAAAATGGAACGCAGGCATTCTCCAGCCTGACACGTGCCACGCGCGTCGATGTGAGCTTGACCCTCCCGCCCCCCTACTCCCAGCAGAACGTCTCCATATCGTACCCGGCGTGCGGCATCCCCGGCGGGACCATGTGGCTCATGTGGACGCACCGGTAGTCCCTCGCCCCGACGTCGCGGGCGAACCTGACCGCCTCGGTGTAGTTCATGTGTTTGGTGATATTGTAGCCCTCGGGAACGAGGGCATCGACGAAGAGGAGATCGATATCGGTATTTTTGAGGAGTTCCCTGCTCTTCTCCGGGATATCCTCCCGCGTGTCGGCGGTGTAGGCAACCGTCACGTCGTCGTGCTCGATGCGGAGACCGCAGGTGTAGACCGGCGGGTGGTTCACCTCGAAGAAGGTAAACGTCACGCCGAAGAGGTCGAAGGGTTCGTAGACCGGAACCGGGTGCTTCTCGAACGGCAGGAAGTGGAGATATCGCGAGCAGTAGTCCATCACCGGCGGCGGCGCGTAGGCCGGAGGCACCTTCTGCACCCGGTAGAACTCCCCGAACCCGATGAAGTGGTCGTAGTGTCCGTGCGACCAGAGGACGGCATCGATACGGGGGGAACAGGCCCGGAGAAGCTGCTGGCGGAGATCCGGGGACGACTCGATGAGGATGTGCTTCTCCTCAATCTCGACGAGGAGGGACGTCCGGAGCCTCGACCGCCCCGCCGCGACCATCGCCCGGCAGTTCTCGCAGTCGCACCCCACCTTCGGCGTCCCGATGGCGTCCCCGGTCCCGAGCAGCGTGATCCGCATCTCAGCGCCCGGTCCGGATGACGTTGCGCTCCTCCGCCCGGAGGAGACCCTGCTCGACGTCCACGGGGCTGACCTGGTGCCGGTCCTCCATCAGCGCCGAGATCACCGCCTCTTTCATCATCATCCGGAGGTCAGAGCCCGAGAACCCCTCCGTCCGGGCGGCAAGGTCCGCGAAGTCGCAGTCGCACTCGATCGTGGCGGCGACCTTCTCAAGGATCGCCTGTCGCATCGCCTGGTCCGGGAGCGGGAACTCGACGACTTCGTCGAACCGCCGCCAGGCCGCCTCGTCGAGGATCCTCGGGTGGTTCGTCGCCCCGATAAGGAGGACGCCGTTCTTGACGAAACTGATCTGGTCGATGTTCTTGAGGAGCATGTTCACCGCGCGCTTCATCGCGCCGTGATCATCGCTGACCCGGGTCTTCGCGACGAAGTCGAACTCGTCGATGAAGAGGATGCAGGGGGTGAGTTTCTTCGCGAGATCGAAGATCCGGTCGATGTTCTTCGATGTCTCGCCGAGATACTGGGAGGTGACCATCGCGAGACGGACTTCGAGCACCGGCATGTGGAGTTCCCGCGACATCGCGAGCGCAAGCGAGGTCTTCCCGGTTCCGGGCGGGCCGACGAAGAGGAGCCTGCCGAACTCGTAGATGCCGTGCCGCTTCAGGTAGTCGCGGTGCTCGAGGGCAACGCCGATCTTCTTGATCATCTCCTCCTGGCGCGGTGTGCAGACCAGTTTCGCAAGCGAGTACTCGACCTCGTCCGGCGCGCTGATGATGATCAGGTCGCGGGCCTCCCGCATCTCCTCGCTCTCAGCGATGATCCGCGAAACCCTCCCCTCAACGTACTCCTTCGTATCCTCGAACCGGCGGTTTTTCGCCCGGGTTTCGCGGTAACTGACCTCGATACCGTCTTTCCCATCGAAGAAGTACGCGAGAACGGGGTTCACCCCGATCCTCTCCTTCCCGCCCTTCTTGAGGAACCACCCCGCCGCCGTATCGAGCGAGGGCAGACTCAGCCGCTGCCCGAAATCATCGTAGCCGACGAACGGGTTTGCGCGAACCGCCTGGCAGACGGAGTCCGGGGTCTCGAACACCTTCCTGATCGCCCCCTCGCTCACGATCAGGGGACGCTTCACCTCGGACTTTCCGCTACCCCCGGCACCGAAGAACTCCCGACAGCGCGGGCTGAGGTCGTTGATATCGAGTTCCTCGTTCCGGTTGAATATCTCCGCGGTGAGCAGGAGTTCCATGATAGCGAGGACGTCACGTGTACCTGTGTCGCCGGTCATATTATGAGCAGACATATTTGCGCGCGGCATCAATAAGCGTAACTCACCGGGTGGTGACCTCGCACCCATCAGCGGTGACGATCATGGTGTGCTCCGCCTGCGAGACGAACGAGCCCGGCAGGTCGTGCAGCACCGGGAAGGGATGGAGCGTCCCGTTCCGCACGAGCGTGGAGAGCCCGATCTCGACCTTGTCGCCCGGAACCCAGCGGCGGGAGAACGGGAGCCCCCGGCGCGGCCGGGCGGCCTCGAGGATCCGCCTTGCCGACGGGAGGCGTGCGGGCCGGGCTGCGATCTGTTTATAGATCTCCACCCGCGACGCTTCGGCGACCTTCCCCGACCCCGTTGTGGCGAAGGGCTCGACTGCAAAGACCATCCCCTCCTCGAGGACGGTGCCGCCGTTCATCGCGACGTTCGGGATCATGGGTTTCCCGTGGAGATCGTAGCGGTCGAGGCCGTGCCCGGTGAGGTTTCCGACCGGTTTGTAGCCGTGCTCCTCGATCGCCGCCTGGATGATCGTCCCGAGCTCTCCCGTGACGACCCCCGGCCGGACAGCGCCGATCGCCGCTTCGAGGGCCGCCCGGGACGCCTCGACGAGCGGGCCGTGGTCGCCGAGGTCGACGGTCATGGCGGTGTCGGCGATGTAGCCGTCGACGTGTATCCCGAGATCGACCTTGATGAGGTCGCCCCGGGCGAAGACCCGCTCGTCGCCGGGCATGGCGGTGTCGTGCGCCGCGGCCTCGTTCGAGGAGACGTTCAGGGGGAAGGCGAGCAGCGCCCCCTCTTCTGCCACCATATTCTCCGTCTCTTCGACCATATCGAGGAGGAACGCCCCCTCTTTCACGAGCCCCGCACCCCGGCGGAGCACCCGCCTTGCCAGCGCCCCTGCTTCCCGGTAGGCGTCGTAGACTTCGTCATCCATGATCATAGCGTGAGCTCCTCTCTGTATTGGGTGAACCGGTCGAACCCGGTCTGTGTCACCGCGCCCATATCCTCCAGGCGGACGCCCCCGGTCCCGGGGTAGTAGAGCCCCGGTTCGATCGTGATGACGTTTCCCGGGACGAGCACCCCGCCCTGGGGGCCGAGCGACGGCTCTTCGTGCACCTCGAGCCCGACGCCGTGGCCGAGGCTGTGGGTGAACCCCTGCGTGTTGCTCTCGTAGCCGCGGTCGCGGAAGAACTCGACCGTCGCGCGGTAGAGGTCGGCGCCGACAGCACCGGCACGGAGCATCGATACGGCGTGGGATTTTGCGTCCCTGACGGCCTCGTACATCTCCCGGACTGCGGGGGACGGTTCGCCTTTCACGAACGTCCGGGTCATGTCGGCGTGGTAGCCGGTCAGTTCGTCCTGCGGGTAGATGTCGATGACGATCGGTTCGTTCTCCAGGAGCGATCCTGCGCCGGAACTGTGCGGAAGGGCGGTGTCGAGACCACAGGAGACAATGGTCTCGGTCGCGCGGCAGCCGTGGGCGAGAAGGTAGGCGTGCATCTCGGCGCGGACGGCCTCAGAGGTGAGGGGCGCGCCGTCCCGGTAAAGGACGCCGCCTTTCGGGACGGATGACCGGATGAGCGCGATCCCGCGCTTCATCGCGGCCTCGGTGGCCCGCTGGACCGACCGTATCCGCTCGATCTCCTCCGGCGTCTTGACCGCCCGCATCGCCTCGACCGCCCCCCGCTCGTCGAGCACGACCGGCTGGAACGATTCAAGTTCCCGTGCGAGGGCAAGCGGGAAGTTCGCGGGGACGAGGACGGGGCCGCCAGCGAGGTCGGCGAGCATGTGGGCGGTCGCGCGCCAGCGCGGCTCTCCGGCCTTGATGTAATCGAGGTAGCCTGCGTGAGCGCGGGTGATGACCGCCGCCGTAGATTCGCGGACGGCACGTTCATGCTCCATCTGCGGGACGACGATCATCCCGCGCTCGCCCGGCTTCTGGACGTAGACCACGGGATCGGTGGTGCGGAACCGGGTCAGGTAGCGCACGTTGGCATCTATGGACGAGCCGTAGGCCGCGTATGCCGCTGCACCTGCGTCCCGGATAGCCGAATCCAGTCCATTCATTCTATCAACTCTTCCGCTGAAACCACAAGTACTTTTACCCCGGCGTTCAAGTATGAATAATGGATGAGGCAACCAAACAGGTCTTCAAGGCAAAGTTCGTCATGCTGACGGTCATGCTCAACGTCATCGTCCTCTGCTTCGCCATGGGTGTCTTCGTCCTCTTCCGGTTCGCGCCCGAGGGGACCACCGGCCTTGCGATCGGTCTTCTCCTCCTCGGGGTAGGGGCAATCTTCTCCCTATCGTTCCGGAAGCAGTATGCCCGGACGAAGGTCTGGTTGCACGAACAACCATAATAGTGCGCGCGGCACTCGCGCGGGCAAACCCATGCTGGCAAAGATCAAATCCGAAATCGAACTCGTCTCAAGGCACCTGGAGGTGATCCGGGCGGTCGTGGAGTACCAGCCCATCGGCATCATGAAACTCGCCGAGATCCTGGATCTCCCCTACCACCGGGTCCGCTACTCGCTGCGGATCCTGGAGCAGGAGGGCTACATCCGCGCCTCGCCGGCCGGCGCGGTGGCGACGCCGCTCGCGGCCGACCTTCTCGTTACTCTGGACGCCGAGGTCGACGAACTGATCGGTCTTCTCCGGGTTATCCAGGAAGAGAATTCCCGTAACGTTTAATACGGTTCAGTCAAGATATTATAGAGCACTATCTCGTGCCGCCATAACTCAGTTGGTAGAGTGGCTGGCTGTTAACCAGCATGTCACAGGTTCGAGTCCTGTTGGCGGCGCTCCGTTACTCTCTTGCTATTTTCTCTGGTTGGTAGAGATGCTGGCTATTAACCAGCATGTCACAGGGTCTGGTAACAGCGTACCAATTTTCTGGTAAATCAGCAGTCCTTTGAATCCCCGTCTCTATCCGCGAAGACGCTGAGGGATATACCGCACGGGGCATACTGTCCTTCTCCATGCGTCGGACTACGTGCTGTAAAACCGTGCGCCACCAGTACTGAAATCCCCAGTCATTCTACGGCTAACGCTGCTCCAGCCCCCGTTCCATGGCAGGGTGGCCTCCCACCAGAGGATTACCTGTACCAGGGCGATCGACCTGAGATCAGGACTCTCTCCGGCCGGGGCCCATCTTTGGCGTCCTGCTTCGCCGCCGCTTCCAGGCACTCAACGCTGCAGTACGGCACGCTTCCGCCTGCGACCCGCTCTTTCAGCAAGAACTCCCGCCCGCAGTATCCACAGTAAGTTGATTGTTGCATCCGGTCTCACCTGATGGTGGGGATGATATATAGGGGGATAAATCTTTCCTCAGGTTCCCGAAGACTGCCATCCGGCGATGGATTGGACTTGAGCGTGGCGACCGTCTCCTGCCGGGTTCATGCGCCTCCGGTCCGATGAGATGATACCCCGAGAACGCAGACGACACCGGCGGTGGAGTCCGGAGGACGATCCCGAAAGGAAACGTTCGTAATCCCTGGAGTCGAGCTCCATGCATTGATGGGGCGATCGGGATGCCGAGGCTGATACTGATCGATACGGCGACAGGAACGCGGGTCCGCCACCGTATCAGAAGCTGGAAACAGGCTTTGAAGCAGCAGGAGTGGTACGAGACGAAACTCGGGCGGCGGGTACGGATCGAGAAGGTCTTCGACAGGTAGCGCCGCTCCGGGCGCCGGGAAAGAATGATAGTCCCGCCGGGCGTACCTGACATTCATGCACGGCGATGCGGCGGAACCGGTCTCGCTCAGGGACGCTATGGCAGCGGCGGAGGTCTCCCGCCGGGAGAAGAAGAAGAACCCGGCATTTGCGGCAGGGCTTTCGCTCCTCTTCAACGGCCTCGGCCAGGCTTACAACGGACAGTTCGCACGGGGCATCCTGGTGCTGCTCGGAAGCCTCCTCGGTCTCTTCATTCTGATCGTTCCGGGCGTGGCGATCTGGGCCTGGGGCGTCTACGATGCCTACCGGACGGCGAAAGGAATGAACGAGGGCCTCGTCCCCTACCGGGAGACGAGCCCGCTCGCGATCGTCGGGTTCGTGGTCGTCTGGGCGGTGACGATCTTCCTGCTCTCGGCGGCGTCGGCGATGCTGCTCGTCGCGATGGGGATGCAGGGGATGCTGTAATGAGGCCCTGCATGCAACATTCTCAGCAATGAGATGAAAGGATAAGGAGATCGCCGACCCCGCACTGCTCGCC
>JAQVVW010000063.1 GCA_028698765.1 Methanoculleus sp.
CACGTCCCTGCTGTGATATCGAGCAACATCCGCGTAGGCGTCAACATCTTCTGGAAACTCGTGCGGGAAGCGGCACGCGAGCTCGGCGAATATGATAACGAGGTCACCGAAGCCCATCACCGCTACAAGAAGGACGCCCCGAGCGGCACGGCAAAGACCATCCTCGAGATCCTCGACCAGGAACTCGGAAGCCGCGAAAAAGTCTACGGTCGCGTCGGCGAGACCGAGCGGAAAGGGGAGATCGGCGTCCACGTTGTCCGCGGCGGCGATATCGTCGGCGATCACTCCGTCCTCTTTGCCGGGAACTTCGAGTGCATCGAGGTCTCCCACCGGGCCTACGACCGGGCGGTCTTCGCCCAGGGCGCCGTCCGGGCCGCACGCTGGGTCGTCGGCAGGGAACCGCGCATCTATAGTATGCAGGATGTCCTCGGGCTGTGATAAGGGAAGCGAAATTTATTTTTGATGCGGTTGTAAACTATGTACATTCGGAGGAACCAAATTGGCAGCAGTTGTTGATATTGAAAAGTGTACCGGTTGTGAAACCTGCGTGGACGTCTGTCCAGCTTCCGCCATCACCATGGAAGACGGGAAGGCGAAGGTCGACATCGATCTCTGCGTCGATTGCGAGACCTGCGTCGACGAGTGCCCGTCAGAAGCGATCTCCATGGAATAAAGAAACCAACTCTTTTAATACCTCCTACACTACAGATATTTTTGTCTATGATCAATGTAGGAGTGCTTGGTGCCACAGGAGCGGTAGGACAGCGCTTTGTTCAGTTGCTGGCGGATCATCCCTGGTTTCATCTCCAGACGCTGACCGCATCTGAGCGGAGTGCGGGAAAACCGTACGGCAAAGTGGTCAACTGGCGCCTCGATGCGCCGTACCCGGACAATGTCAGTGATATCGCCGTCACTCCCACAACCGTCGAGAGCCTGAAGGACTGCGATCTCGTCTTCTCGGCGCTTCCGCCTGAGGTGGCGGCGTCTCTTGAGACGGAGATCGCTGATGCAGGTATCGGCGTCTGCAGCAACGCCCGGTCGCACCGTATGGATGCGGACGTTCCGCTGGTGATCCCGGAGGTCAACCCGGATCACCTCGGTCTGATCGACGTCCAGCGGGATCGCGGGCGTGGGGGATTCATCGTGACGAACCCGAACTGTTCGACGATCGTCCTTGCGCTGGCCCTTGCACCCTTGAGATCGTTCGAGTTCCATGACGTGCGCGTGGCGACCATGCAGGCTATCTCCGGGGGCGGGTTTGCCGGCGTCTCCGCTATGGACATCTATGATAACGTCGTTCCCTACATCGGCTCCGAAGAGGAGAAGATGGAGATCGAGACGCTGAAGATCATGGGATCGTTTGACGGTTCCGAGGTGACTCCGGCTTCGTTCGGCGTGAGCGCAAGCTGCCACCGGGTTCCCGTCATCGACGGGCATACCATTGCGGTCTGGGTCGACGTGAAGGAGCCGGTTGCTGAAGTGAAAAAAGCTTACGCAAACTTTAAGTCACCCTTCAACAATCTACCCTTACAGCCGGAGAAGGCCGTTGAGTTCCTCGACCTGCCCGACCGTCCGCAGCCACGGCTCGACCGTAACCGCGGACGGGGCATGACGGTGTCGGTCGGGAGAATCCGTGAAGGATTACGGTTCGTTGCGCTCGGCCACAACACCATCCGTGGGGCCGCAGGCGCATCCGTCCTCAACGCAGAACTGATATGCTCGAGGAAGTACCTTTAGACGAGGTGGGCTAATGATAAAGGACAACACAGTATTCGTAGGAAACAAACCGGTCATGAACTACGTGCTTGCGGTAGTCACTCAGTTCAATAACGGAGCGGAGGAAGTCGCGATTAAGGCCCGGGGGAAGGCAATTTCACGTGCGGTCGATACGGCGGAGATCGCGCTCAACCGGTTCCTTGCAAACGTGGACAAGAAAGAGATCTTCACGTCGACCGAGATGATTGACACCGATACCGGCAAGACTAACGTATCAAGCATCGAGATTGTCCTCGCTCATGCGAAGTGAGATCCCGAAGCACTTTTTGATACTCGTGAGGAGAGCGTAGCGGCCGGATGTCGGTGGAATCTCTCCGCCCGGGAGTTATTCTCGCGGATGCTCCCGCACACTGCATCGGCGGCATCCGGCGCTCCGGAAAAAACCTCTCTTGCGCGCCCTATCCGTCAGACGGTCGTGTATACGGCCGATTTGGTGCGGATCGACCATAAAGGCTTTATGAGCCGCTCCATATACGCTATACCATGAAACGGTTGGCGGTCGGCATGGTGCTGCTGCTGGTGGCTGCTCTCATTGCTCCCGCGGTGGCGGCGGGCGAGGAGCGGTACAGTTACATCACCGTCAAAGACGTCACCGTCCGGCTGGAGAAGGCGGATGCCGTCGTCACCATGAACTATACGATAGACGACGGCATCGGGTTTCTCGTTCTCCTCCTTGGGAAATCCGATCTGAGGCAGAAGGCGCTCGAGATACTGAACTTTAACGATGCCAGCGTTCAGTATCTCGATCTCGAGCGAATCGAGGTGCGCGTGAAGGACGCGTCGAACGACTATGGGCAGGGGTCGTACTGGTTCCCAGTCCACCGTTTCGGCGTGGTCGTGCCCTCGCTCACCATTGTTACCTCTGAGGACGTCAAACACTACGAGAACATCAGCGAACTCCCCGATGGACTCGGCTACTTTGCCTGACCGTCGGTAAGCCGGATTGCGATTTCGATCTTTTGACGCTACCTGCAGGTTTGTTGGATGCGGTGTTACGGCCGCGTTCATGCCTGCGGCAGCAGCCCGGTCCCCGCAAGGGCGCGGCGGGCGAGATGGGAATTTTTCGAGGATGTTTCTGCCTCGCGGCAGAGATATCCTGATCGGCCGCCGTGCCGACGTCGTACCAGACCTCGATCGGGGAGGGCGAGAGGTTCAGGCGCTCGGTGGTGTCGTTCGTCCGCTCGTGGGGTCGAGGCTCCATGGGATGCCGCCAGGGGGCACAGTATGCTTCTGCACCTCGATAAGGTGGTGGCCGCTCTTCGTCCAGGCCCGATGATGCGATCGCCCTCTTTGGGCCTGAGAAATGCTTTCGCACTGCGCCGGCCGGGAATGGCCGGGCTGTGTCGAGAGGGAAAAACGGGATATCACCTGCAAAGCGAGGAGAACCATGGCTTTGAAAGGTGCTTAGGGGCCGCTACGTCCTCAGTGCGACCGGTTCGCGATCGGTTCGCGTTCGCCGACCCAGCGGCCCAG
This sequence comes from Methanoculleus sp., assembly GCA_028698765.1. The sequence goes on from JAQVVW010000063.1 coordinate 3,250, forward strand.
GAACGACTGAAGGTATACGCCGAAGAAGGCGCAGAGGAGACCTCCGATTATCGCGAAGACGATATACAGCGCACCGCTCGTACTCGTTATGGGGAACCCGGAGATCTCGCTGCTGATCGAGAGGATGTAGACGCTTGCCCCGTAGGCGATGGCCCCGATCGCCAGGATGAAGAACGGCAGGGCAATCACTCGCTGGATGGCCCCGCGTTCGTTCAAGTAGATGTCGATGATCTTTCCTACCGACGCCACGAGGCCGGCGGCGGTGAACCAGGCGACGGCACCGTAGATGAACGCGAGCATCTGGATGATGATACCGAACGGTGAGTAGTACTCGAGGAGGCTTATGAGCCCGAGAATGACCCCGACGATACTGAGCAGTATCGCGGCGATGTAGGATACGAACGTGAATCTCCCGCCGTGGAGCGCTGCTTTCAGCGAGGTGATCAGGTAGCCGAAGATCTCGTCTATCCCGATACCCTTGAAGAGCAGGTAGGTGCCGATGACACCGACGACGACGATGGTCGCACCCTCGGGGTACCCGAGGAGGTATCCCACGGCATAGAGGAGCATAGCAAGGCCGACCGGCACGAGCACGATCTTCGAGACCTTCGGATCATCGAGAAGGCGTCTTAAGATGTAATACGTCCCTTCGAGGTTCGGCATCTGGTTGACCACGACCCTCCGCACGCTGCTGACCGGCACCCGGGACTGGATGATCGGCAGGACGTACTCGTCCTCGGCTCCGTCCGTCACGATGATGCAGGATGTAGAACCCGTTGCGGAGAGGATTGCATCGAGACTGGACGCTACCCGGCGATCGCCATCGAGCAGGTTCATATGGTTGCCGCAGATGACAGCGACGGCGACTTCTTCCCCCCGCCCGGTGAGTTCGTCGTGGAGTTTGATCGTCTCGAAGATCGCGTTGACATCGGAGTCCTCGGGATCGGCCAGGGCGAGCGAAGTCGCCGCATGGAGGCATGCCTCTCTGCCCACGATAGGGCCGTCAATCCCGGCTTTAAACCCGAGATCGTCATCGCGATCGACACAGAGGACGAGCGTCCGCTCTTTTGCCATTCAATAGAACATCGCCTCAGATCTATTAAATGATTTGCGGCGCGGTAAAAAAGTATTAGATGAGTTTTGCACGCTGAAGCAGGAGCAGATCGTCGGTCGTGATCTTCTCACCGTCACGGAACTGCTGGAAGACACGTTCCGCCTCTTTCCGGACGGCCTTCTGCTCTTTGGTGACTTTGGTCTTCTTGGTCTTCTTCCGGAGACCCGAGATAACCTTGTCGTAATCGCGGAGTTCCTTCTGACAGGCGATGAACTGCTTGTGTTCCTCGTCCGCAGCCTCCTGGGCCTCGACGAACTGCTGGTGGGCCTGATCGGCCTCTTCGCGGGACTTGTCGGCCTTCCGGTAGGACTCAACCATCAGGTCGTGGTGCTGCTGTGCGGCCTCGGCCTTCTCGGTGACATCCTTGTGGATCTCGGAAGCCAGCCTCCGAAACTCACGGGCATCGGTAAGTTTCGTCCGCATCTCCTTGTTCTGTTCGAGCTCGGCCTCCTGGTCCTTCGCCGTCGCCTTGAGCTGCTTGATCTTCTCGATCAGTTCGCGCTCCTTATCGGTGCTGTAGACCTCGGTCTGCTGCTTGAACTCCAGGTGCTCGATCTGCTTCTGCAGTTCCTTGGTGCCCCGGTTCTGGAGGTTGCCGTGCTCTCGCTTGAAGGACTCGATCTCCTCGAAGAGCGTGTTTGCCTTGTCGTTGTACTCGTTTCTCTGGTCTTTCAGCGCCTGGACTTCTTCGTTGATCTTATCCCGCTGCTCCTTGTGCTGCTGCGCCTCCTCGACGAATTCGCGGGTCTGGCCATTCAATGAGTTGCGTTCCCGGGCATTTTTGCTGGCAAGCGCGTTCAACTCGTTTCGCCGGTCTTTGTGCTGTTCAGACTCCGCAAGGACTTTTTTTCTCTTTTCAATCAGATCGTTCAGCATTCTTTACCAATCCTCGACATTCGGTACCTGTCTCATATCCCCGCCAGCAAAAGGCCGCTCCCGTGTGCTGTAAGATGCCGGAGGCTCGTGTAGCGGCCACACCACAAGAAAAGACGTTTCCCGGACTCGGTGATCGAGACCGTCGTTCATCTGTCTGCTCATGTGTTCAACCCCGGTACTTTGGCAAACGCAGACCCCGTGGATCTGTGCCCTGCACAATACACCCCGTGCTGGAGAGATTATACAAGAACGTCTATAGTTCAAACGTCATCTGTACTCTTAAGTATTTCGTAGGGGCACAGAGGACGCCTTTGTGGGAGGATTCCAATTTAAGAAAGATATGGTAGAGGGTAGGGTATTTCAGAGGAAGTCTATGAGGCCGCCCCCGCTCGGGGCGTCCCTTGCCATGCGCCTGTTCGCAGGTGCGCTGGACTGCTGGGTCGCAGGTTCGTAGGCGCGGTGGCTTCCGAGGATCTGTGCACTTTTTACCCCGGTCATGACTGCCATGACGCGAACTCTTCCTTCATACTCGCTGTTCACCCGCGCCCCCCAGATGACGTCCGCATGGGGGTCGAGTTCGTAGGTCAGGGAACTTGCGATCTCTTCGGCGTCCTGGAGGGTCAGGTCGTTCCCGCCCGTGATGTGGATGAGGCTCCCGGTGGCTCCGCGGTAGTCGATGTCCAGCAGGGGATGGTTGAGGCACTCGTGGACGACGCTCTCGGCCTTGTTCTGCTGCTTGCTCTCGCCGACGAGCATGACGGCGACGCCTCCCTTGCTCATGATGGCACGGACGTCCGCGTAGTCGATGTTGATGAGAGAAGGCTCCGTGATCGTCTCGCTGATACCCTTGACGGTCTCCGCGATGAGCTGATCCATGACCGAGAACGCCTGACCGAGCGGGAGGTTCGGCACGTACTTGATGAGGCGGTTGTTGTCGAGCACGATCACCGAGTCGGCAGCAGTCGAGAGTTGTTCGAGTCCCTCTTCCGCACGGAGAAGCCGGGCTTTCTCGACCTGGAAGGGGTAACTGACCATGCCGACGACGATGGCGCCCTGCTCCTTTGCGATCTGCGCGACGACCGGGGCTGTTCCTGTACCGGTACCTCCACCCATACCGGCGGTGATGAAGACCAGGTCCGCGTCCGCGAGCAGGCCTTCAAGGGTCGGTCGGGCCATCTCGGCCGCACGCCTGCCGACGTCGGGGAACCCGCCGGCTCCAAGGCCTTTGGTAAGCGACTTGCCGACAAGGACCCTCTTGTCGGCCTGGATCATGTCCAGGTGCTGCTTGTCCGTGTTTATCGCGATCGTCTCCGCACCGCTGACCTGCATGTGGTACAGCCGGTTGACGGTGTTGTTGCCCGCACCACCGCATCCTACGATGACGATACGTGGCTGACCGAGCATGTCGTCTTCAGCATCTGCCGTGTCTGTCTTCAGGTACTTCTCACGTTCCGCGTGTCTTAACGCTTCGTTGATGATCGTCTGCATCAGTATACCTCCTAAACTTTGAATGAAATCTGATCGGCCTCACGTAGAACACGGTTTCCATGCTGTTCAAGAAGCGCCCTGACCGAATACCGCACAGCCTCCGATACCGTGGGGAATTCGCCAGCTTCCACCAGCCTCTCGAGCATCTCGACCTGTTGCCGTGGCAATCTGATTGTTATCCGATCCATCATTTCAATCACTCATATCTGACCGATGGCTGCTCCTTGTCGGCCATTTGTCAGACAGCCGTTACCTTTTCGTCTGACTGCATCAGATAAAGCATAATAATATCTGGATGGTATATATACCTATCGATATAAGATTCTGCCCGGCATAATGGTTTTATGGATAGCAGCCGACAACGTATCCTCAAAGAGTTGCCACGAATATGAGAGATAATCTTCCCGAAAAGGTGGAACATGGCGGTCGGGTTCGCTGGCACCGCACCCGGGAGAGGGGCGAGCTGCTTGATTTCAGTGCTAACGTGAATCCATATCCTCCAGAGATCCCCTGGACCCCGGACACCTCGGCGCTGAAAGATTACCCCGACGACCGGTAT
>JAQVVW010000064.1 GCA_028698765.1 Methanoculleus sp.
GGGTGAAAGATTCGTTTGCGGGTATAAAACGGCTTGTAAAGGTGCGATCCACTCGCCCATCCCGATCGCCTTTGAGAGGTTCGATATCGTGAGGCTCGAAACGGGCATCCGCTCACCGGATCTCGATCCGCTCGCCCGTCACCATGTAGTGCACCTTCTCCGCGATCTTGCACGCGTGATCCCCGCACCGCTCGAGGTAGCGGGCGATCATGACATAGTTCGTGCACCTCGCGATGTTCTCTGGATCCTCCATCATGTAGGTGAGGCATTCGCGGAATATGGAGTACCTGAGGGCATCGACAGCCGTTTCCATCTCCACGATACCGTCTATCGCGGCGAGATCTTCGCGTTCGAAAGCGACCAGTGTGTCCGTGATCATCCCGCCGACGAGGTTCCCCATGTGGGGGATGCTGACGAGGTCTCCCACGTGCGGGGCGTCGGCGAGATCGGGGACGACGATGGCGATATCTTTCCCGTATCGTCCGATGCGGTAGAGGCTCGTGATCACCTTCATCGAGGCTGCAATCGTCCGCAGGTCCTTTGCCATCGGCTGATAGAGAGCGATGAGCCTCAGGCACTTCTGTTCGATCTCGTGGTCGAAATCCGAGATCCTCTGCTTATCCCGGTCGATCGAGCCGGCCAGCGCCACGTCCCGGGTCTCCAGTGCCTCAAGCGACTGATTCAGCATGTCCCGCGCGAGGTATCCCATCGCGAGGACGTCCCCTTTCAGGGATGCAAGTTCCGTATGAAATTTCTCTACCATTGGATTCTCCCTACCCGAACCGCCCGGTGATGTAGTTCTCCGTCAGTTCTTCCGCGGGATCCTCGAAGATCCGCGTGGTTTTATCGAATTCAACCAGTTTCCCGAGATACATGAACCCGGTGTATTCGCTTGCCCGTGCCGCCTGCTGCATGTTGTGCGTGACGATGACGACGGTGCGCTCCCGGGCGATCTGGATGATGAGATCCTCGATCTTCGCCGTGGCGATGGGGTCGAGAGCGGAGCAGGGTTCGTCCATCAGGATCACTTCGGGTTCGACCGCAAGACACCGTGCAATGCAGAGCCTCTGCTGCTGCCCGCCCGAGAGGGCGAGGGCGGGCTCGTGGAGCCTGTCCTTCACTTCGCCCCAGAGTGCAGCGCCTTTCAGGCCGTCCTCGACGATACGGTCGAGCACTATCCTGTCGTTCACCCCGTGAATACGGGGGCCGTAAGCGACGTTTTCGTAGATGCTCTTTGGGAAGGGGTTCGGTTTCTGGAAGACCATCCCGATCTTTTCGCGGATCGTGTACACATCCGTACGGGAGTCGTGGATATCGTCCCCGTTGAAGAGAATCTCGCCGGTTACTCTGGACGAGTCGATGAGATCGTTCATCCGATTGTAACACCGGAGAAGGGTCGATTTTCCGCATCCCGAAGGCCCGATGAGGGCCGTGACCTTGTTTTTCGGGATGCGAACTGAGATGTCGATGAGGGCGTGCTTCTGCCCGTACCAGAGGTTGAGGTTTTTTGTTTCAAGGATCGTGGAGTCATCCATCTACATCACCTTTGCCTGGTGGTATCGCCGTCGGACGAGTATTGCGACGAGATAGATCGAGAGCACCATGATGAGGAGCACGAGAGCGGTCCCGTACTTCTGCGCTGATGCTCCCGGGACGTTCGTGGTGAGAATGAAGAGGTGGTAGGGAAGGGCCATCACCGGCTCCGAGAGCGACGACGGCAGGAACCTGCTGCTGAAGATCGCTGCGGTGAACATGATCGGGGCCGTCTCGCCTGCGGCGCGTCCGATGGAGAGGATCGCTCCGGTGATGATCCCGGGGAGCGCCGGGGGAAGGACCACCCGCCAGGTCGTCTGCCACTTCGTCGCCCCGAGAGCATGGCTTGCCTCACGGAGGGAGTGGGGAATCGACCGGAGCGACTCTTCGGTCGTCCGTATGATCGTGGGAAGAATCATCAGCCCGAGGGTGATCTGTCCGGCGATCATCGAGACGCCGAAGTTTAAGAAGAGGACGAGGAACGCGAACCCGAACAGCCCGAACACAATGGACGGCGTCCCGTTCAGCAGGTCCACCGCCGCGCGGATGGACCGCGTCAGGGGGGTCTCGGCCGTGTACTCGATGAGGTAGACGGCGGTTGCAATCCCGAGAGGAAAAGCAACCGCCAGTGCTCCTCCCACGAGGTAGAGCGTTCCGACGATCGCGGGCAAGATACCTCCGGCTCTCCCGAGGTCTCTTGGGGATCCGGTCAGGAACTCCCAGGTGATCGCTCCGGCCCCGTTGACGACGATCTCGGCGATGATCACGCCGAGAACCGCGAGCACGATCGCAACCGAGAGCGCTATCAGGAAGAATGCAAAACGCTGCGCGGTGTTTGGGTGGAGAATCCGCTTTTGGGGCCGGATTAAGTCTCCGATGGCCCGGGCAACCCGTACGAACGGCATCGATGCGGCCTTTATGCCTCCGGGCGGCGTGGGCCGTGACGTTCGCTGGATGCGGCTTATAATGAGCCTTGCAGCGCCGTTGACGGCGAGCGTGATGAAGAGCAGGACGACCGCGACGCCGAAGAGCGCGTGGTAGTGCGTGCTTCCGAACGCGACTTCGCCCATCTCGATGCCCAGCGTTCCGGTCAGCGTCCGCACGGGGGAGAAGATGTTGAAGATCGGGTCCGGTATGACGGCGGCGTTCCCCGTGACCATGAGCACTGCCATCGTCTCGCCGATGGCGCGTCCCATCCCGAGGATGATCGCCGCGCTGATGCCGGAGAGTGCACCCGGCACGACGACGTTTTTGATCGTCTGCCAGTGGTTTGCTCCGAGAGCGAGGCTGCCCTCCCTGAACTCGCGGGGGACCGAACTGATGGCGTCCTCGGCGACGCTCGTGATCGTCGGTATGGCCATGATCGCGAGGAGGATCGAGCCTGCAAGCCAGCTGGACCCCGACGGCTGGTCGAACGCGATGCGTATCCAGTCGGTCAACAGGATCAGGCCGAAGAACCCGTAGACGACGGAGGGGATACCGGCCAGCAGTTCAACGGCAGGCTTGACGGCCGCTTTCGTCCTGGAACCGGCGATCTCCGCGATGTAGACGGCACTCCCGATGCTGAGCGGGACGGCGATGGCCATCGCGAGCGCCGTCACCAGAAGCGTGCCGACGATGAGCGGAAATACACCGTAGGCCGGGTTCTGCCCGGCCGGGTTCCATTCCGTACCGGCGAGGAAGTTCCAGAGGCCCGTATCGAGAACGATCTGGTAGCCGTCGCGGAGCAGGAACGCGATGATGAAGAAGACCGCGACGATCGCGGCCAGTGCGGCACAAAAGAGCAGTTTGCCGACGACCCAATCGACAGACCGCCTGTTCGCTCTGACTGTCGGTCGGCTGATCTCTGTCGATCCGCGATCTCGCGGCCACCTGAAGTTCTGGCATCGAGCCCGTATGTCGCAACCTTTCGCCATCAGCACTCCGCCGTAGTACTCAGGAAAAAAATAGGGGGCGTTGCCCCATTCATCCCCGCAGCGGGATGTAATCTTCGCTCGCCACGATCTCCTGGCCTTCCGCGCTCATGATGAACTCGAGGTACCGCTGCGCGAGACCCTCAGGCTGCCCGTTCGTCAGCATGTAGAGCGGTCGGCTGATGGGATACGTCCCGTCCGTGATGTTCTGGAGCGTGGGCTCAACGTCGGTCCCGTCGACGTCCAGCGCGAGGGGCTTTACGCCCTGGGTGTAGCCGAGGCCGACGTAGCCGAACGCCCCCGGAGTCTGGGAGACCTTCTGCTGGATCCCGCCGTTCGAGTTGAACTCCTCCTGGGTCCTGATAAAGTCCTCCCCGTCCATGACGAACTCGGAGAAGAATTCCCGCGTCCCCGACGCACTGTCTCTTCCTATAACGACGATCTGTTGGTTGGACCCGCCTACCTGGTTCCAGTTCGTGTAGGTGCCGTTGTAGATGCCCCGCACCTCATCAAGCGTGAGGCTCTCGACATTGTTCTGTGAGTTGACGATGAGGAGGATCGCGTCGTCGGCAATGTGGTGCTTGACGAGGTCCGGATAACTGGTGGTCTCTGTGGATTTGAGGTCCCGTGAGGACATGCCGATGTCTACAGTGCCCTCGCCGGCGGCCTTGACCCCGACACTCGAGCCTCCTCCGCTCACCATGATCTCCGCGGAAGCGTCTTGTGCCTCGAATGCTTCTTTCGCCTGTTCGGCGATGGGCAGGACTGTGGTCGACCCGGTCACCGCGATCCGCTCCGGCGTGGCCGCCTGATCGCTGCCGAGACATCCTGCCGCCATCAAAACAACCGCGAAGATGCCGACAACGGCAACCGCGGTCATATCCCTTAAATTTCCAGACTGACTCTTTCCTGTCATTATACTGAAAAAGGGTACGGGAAAATATATCGATTTTCGATGAATTGTATATTGTGCTCCATATTATCAATATTACTATATAGTTTCGGGCGACTGATCATGCGCGGTCGGATCTCCGGAGTTCGGAACATTCCGAGAAACCGGGAGCCTTCGTTCGTCATTTCGTTGCCAGAGCGGGGGAATGCCGTTGTTCCCGTTCGGTAGTATCCCCGGTCTCTTTCTCCCACCAGACCGCCGCAGTCGGCCGTACGGCAGTCTCGACGTACTGTCCGGCCTCGTTTCGGCGGAGCGTCCGCGCAAAATACTCCTGGACCACCGAGAGGTCTTCCATCTCCGGGCTGTGCATCGCCGCCCAGGTCCGGGCGGCATCCTCGGGGGAGTCGTAGACCGTGTCCCAGACGGCATGGAATATCCGGACGTTCGGGTAGACCCCGGCATCGTGGAGGATGTTGACGGGATAGATGTAGTCCGGGTAGCCCTTTCCGGCAGCCGTCTCCTCCCCGAAAACCGCCCTATAAAGTGCCATCTCGCCGGGGCTCCGCCACTCGCCCGCGTGCCAGAAGAGGTAGACCGCCCGGCGTGCCGCGGCGTCGAGTTTTTCGAGGGCGGCGGCAAGGTCGTAGAACCCGATGGAGAACGCCGCGATAACCAGATCGTGCGGTTCGATATCCCTGCCGATGACGGTGTCTTCCCAGCGCATCGTGACCGTGGAGTAGTTCGTCCTTCCTGCGGCGGCCATCTGCTCGCGGAGGATGGAGAGCATCCCTTCGGAGGGGTCGAGGGCCGTGACGTGGGCGACACTGCCGGCAATCGGCACGGCAAGCCTTCCCGTCCCCGCACCCATATCCAGCACGGTATCCCCTGACCGGAGGTCCAGGACCGCGAGTTCCCGCTCCGTCGCCCGCGTCTCGCCGCGGGTGGCCCGCCGGTAGGCGGCGGCGCGTTTGTCCCAGACGGCAGCGGGATCGCGGTCCTTCTCGATGCGCTCGGGCGAGCTCGCGTGGATCGCTTTCCAGAGCTCGTTCCAGTTGATGATCCGGTGCATAACTGTTCCTCTCGCTCCGGGAGTATATACTGTTCACGTTCACGGGCTGCCGCACCCGGCTCACCGGCTTCCCGCTCGGCCCGGTAACGGGGTATGAGTTGACTCTGCGCCGGGATTAAATGCCTATGGCTGATGTACAATGACGGTGTAGAATGGGTTCCGGCAGGTTTATGCGGGCGCATTTCCCTGTCCCGCTCGCGAGAGCAGGTATTCCGGCGGTATACTCTCCTCGAAGTACCGGGCAATCGAGTACATATATTGTCCGGTTATATTGCCGGTAAAGTCGCACCGGAGACGGTGAATTCGGGGGATTATTAGAGAGAACCGGTCCTGGCGCGACTCCTGGAGAGATCTCCAGTGCGGACCTCATCCAGCAGAAATCTTTTTTGCCTGTTGCCGCGCATGCCACCTCCTCACCACTATCTCACGGGATAACCCGGTTACAGGGAAAGGAGAGAAGAGCATGGGCGATCTGCGGGGACGATCCTGTCCACTATAGTATTGGAGATGATGGGGGAAGATGGTACAACAGATAGAGGTGCTGATCACCGACGCCGCGTATACGCATACTCTGGGGGCGGTGAGAAGTCTGGGGAGAGCAGGCATTCGTGTCACGGCGATGTCCCCAGATCGCAGGGCCGTGTCATTCTTTTCACGTTACTGCCGCACCCGAGTGCTGTGCCCCGACCCCCGTAACGAAGAACAATATATCGATTTTATCGGGAACTACATCCAGGAGAACCCGGTCGATGTCCTTGTGCCAGTCGGATATCTCTCCACTGTCGCAATCTCCCGGCGCAAGGAGGAACTGCTCCCGTTCGCCAGGGTCCCCGTGGCGGAGTACGGGCCGATGCAGGTTGCATCGAATAAGCAGAAGACGATGCAGCTCGCATCAACTCTCGGCGTTCCTTCTCCCCATGAATATACGTCGATCGAGGATATCACCGGGTACCCCATTGTGGCAAAGGATCCGTTCGGGTCCGGTAGAATCCGCTACATCGGCTCCCCACAGGAGTTTGAGCGCCTCGATCTCGCCGGATCTCTGCTGCAGGAATATATTCCGGGAGCGGGGTACGGATTCTTCGCTCTCTTCAACCGGGGTAAGGTGAGAGCGTACTTTATGCACAGGCGCAAACGGGAGTTCCCCATCACCGGAGGTGCCAGCACCTGTGCCGAAAGCATCTATAATGAGGAAGTGAAAAGAATCGGCCTGAAACTGCTCGAATCATTGCAATGGCACGGGGTGGCCATGGTCGAATTCAAGAAAGATAATCGGGATGGCATATTCAAATTGATGGAGATTAATCCGAAGTTCTGGGGATCTCTCGATCTCTCTATTGCCTCCGGCGTTAACTTCCCTCTTCTGCTGGTCAATATGGCACTAAATGGCGATATCGAGCCGGTTTTTCGCTACAATACCGGAGTCACGTTCCGGTGGCCGTTTCCTGAAGATATGGTCCATCTCTGCGCTCACCCGTCATCCGGCATGGATATGCTACGGGAGTGCTTCGATAAGCGAGCACGAACCAATCTCTCTCTGGACGATCCTCTCCCGAACATGGTGCAGATACCAGGAACGTGCAATCGTCTGCTGAGGCTGGTCGGCAGCGGCGGGCTGCGTTATCCTCACGGCAGACCGGGGGAGAATCATAACCGGCGATAGGGCTCTGCACGGGTTACCACCTCATGCACCTTTTCCCATCGGCGATTGCAGTCAACCGGTATGAGCATCATCGGGATTCCAGAAGAGGGGGTATTCCTATCGTCTGCCGGGGGTTTATGGGGGTTCTTCGCGTGAATACGGAGTACCTGAGACCCACGGCTCAGGAGTGCAGATCCCTCCTGCCGTGGACCTTCAAT
>JAQVVW010000065.1 GCA_028698765.1 Methanoculleus sp.
CCAGCAGGGCGGCGTCCTCCCGCGAGAGCCCGGTCGTGTGAACGGCGACGACCACGGCGTCGGGGAAACGCTCCCTGATAGCCGCCGCCTCGGCGGCAGCGGCGGTGGTCACGGCGATCCGGCGGTGGCCGAGTTCTGCCGCCAGGGCGACGCCGGCCGCCTGGTCGATCGCGGCGGTTGCCGGATCGAGGACGACGCCTCCGTTCTCCTCGATCCGCGCGATCACCTCCGGGATCGGGCTTGTTTTGACGAGACCCGACATCCGGCCGCCGATACCCTGGATGAGGGCGGGGTTCTCTGCAACCAGCGTCCCCGCTCCGTCGGAGGCGATCACCGCAGCGTCGAGGTCTCCCCGCCGGACGGCGCTGCTCAGGAGTTCCGATGCCCCGAAGATGACGAAGTCCGGCCCGGCAAGAACCTCGCGCTGTGGCGTGCACATCCCAAACGACTTGATGCGTCCTTCGATATTCTCCCGTATCTCCTCCATCGTCATCTCCTTGACCGGGAAGGCGAACCGCCGCGCCAGCGGACAGACCTCTATCTGCGGCGCTCCGACCTCGACCACCCGGCCGTCCCGGATCACGACCCGGCATCTGCCGGCGGCCTCTACGATATGCTCGTCACGATCGCTCATGAAAGAACATAGAACGGGCAGGGGAATAATGGTGCCTCACCCCGATCCCCGGGGGTAAACCCTTATCAGATGACCCTGCCATGAGATTGTAGGCAATCATGATGCGCTTACAGCAGCGGGGCGGGGTGAGGGGAGATGGGCAGGATCTGTAGCCCGTTCGTCGTGATCGAGTGCAGCCGGCAGTGCGGCTTCTCCCGGCTCTACAATGAGCCCACCGAAGAGCAGGAGAGGGAGATATCCGATACGAAGACCTGCCCTGCCTGCGGCGCCCCCGTCCGGCGAAGGCTCTTCTGACGGCGGGGAGCATGCCGGGAGAGCGCTACTGGGAGATCGACCTCGCCCGGGGCATCGCCGTCGTGACGATGATCGTCTTCCACTCGGCCTTCGATCTCAACTTCTTCGGCGTCCTGCCGCTCGACGTCTCCGGGGGGTTCCTCCGGATGCTCGCCTACCTGACCGCATCGACGTTCATCTTCCTCGTCGGGGTCTCCTTCACCATCAGTTATGCCAGAGCCGCGCAACGGCTTGATGGGCGCGGCCTCGCGCTCAAGTACGCACGGCGCGGCCTCACCATCTTCGGCTACGGCCTCATCATCACCGCCGTCACCTGGTTCTTTCTGCCGTCGGTCTTCATCGTCTTCGGCATCCTGCACTTCATCGGGATCGCGATCCTGCTCGCGCCGCTCTTCGCCCGGTTCGATGCAGAGAAACTCATCGCCGCGAGCATCGCTTTCCTCATCGCGGGCTACGCGGCAAGCCTGGTCTCAGGCCCGTGGCCGCTCCTCTGGCTCGGGATCCGGCCGGAATCCTTCGCGAGCCTCGACTACGTCCCGCTCCTCCCCTGGTTCGGCCTCGTCCTGGTCGGGATGGCAGTCGGCCGCCTCTACTACCCTGACGGGCGGCGGGGGTTCGCGTTCACGGTTGCAGAGCCGGGCCTCTTGCGGCCGCTCTCGTTCCTCGGCCGGCACTCGCTCTTCATCTACTTCCTGCACCAGCCCATCATCCTTCTTGCGATAGCAGTGCTGGCGCCGGAGGCGATGGGACTCGGGTGAGGTTGTATGGCGGTACGATACGTACCGCACACGGCAGAAGAAATTAATCGCTTGAGCAGGAATAATACAGGGAGACGAGATAGCGCAGAAAGACCGGCAAAGAGCCGGGATATCCAGGACCAGGTGAGCCCATGACAGCAGTAACAGAAACAGCGTGGATCATATTCATCATCAGCATAGCGGCGCTCCTGGCACTCGACCTCGGCGTCTTCAACCGTAAGGCCCATGTCATAAAACCGAGGGAGGCGCTCCTGCAGTCCGCCACCTTCATCGCCGCCGGGGTGATCTTCAATATCGGGGTATATATATGGATGGGACCCCAGGCAGGGCTCGAGTTCACCACCGGCTACATCATGGAGCTGATGCTGAGCGTCGACAATCTCTTCGTCTTCGTCATCGTCTTCGCCTCATTCTGTGTGCCAGCAGAGGACCAGCACAAGGTGCTGTTCTACGGCATCATAGGGGCTCTGGTCTTCCGTTTTGCGTTCATCATAGCAGGTGTGACGCTGGTGGAGACGTTCTCCTGGGTACTCTACATCTTTGGTGCCTTCCTGATCTACACCGCCATCAAGATGGTGCTCAAGAAGGAGGAGGTAGCGGTCGAACCGGACAAGAACGTCCTGGTCCGTGCGTTCCGGAGGATCATGCCGGTCACCAGGGGTTATGAAGGCGACCGGTTCTTCGTCAGGAAGCCTGATGCGACCGGCAAGATGGTGACCTGGGCCACCCCCATGGTCGTGGTCCTGCTGGTGGTGGAGACCACCGATATCATGTTCGCCGTGGATTCTATCCCTGCAATCCTCGGCATCACCACCAACCCGTTCATCGTCTTCAGTTCCAACGCCTTCGCCATCCTCGGCCTGAGGTCGATGTACTTCGCGCTGGCGCACATCATGAACGCGTTCTACTACCTGAAGTACGCCCTGGCCGGCATCCTCAGCTTTGTCGGTGTCAAGATGCTGATCGCCGACATCTACCACATCCCGGTGGGGATCTCGCTCGCCGTCATCATCCTGATCCTGGTCGTGGCCATCATCGCGTCTCTGATCCGGAACCGGCGTGCTGGACAGCGTCCGGCGGCGGAGACTGGAAAGATTCCAGATGTAGAGGAAGTGCAGACCGAGGCCTGTCCCGCCCTTGCGAGCCTCCAGGCAGATGATACCACGGTAGAATCGGATCGCTCTGCATCAAAAGGCTCCGGGAACACCAGAAAAGGCAACGAGTGACCTTCCGGCCGGGGCTGGTCACCATCTCCCCTCCCTTTTCGACGCCTGATATCCGTCCGGAGCATGAGCGAAGAGAGAGCACAGCCGGGTGCTCTCCTCACTCACAAAAGAGCGAAACGTCTGCAAATGCCCGGACGTCAAAGACCCCCCGCTCCGTGACCCGGAGATCGGGGATGACCGTCAGGGCGAGGAACGAGAGGTACATGAACGGGTTCTCGATAGACCCGAGCCGCCGGGCATGCTCCTCAAGAGCCGCGAGGCGACTCACAACCTCGTCGTAGGGAAGGGCCGACATCAGCCCGGCGCACTCGAGGGGGAGCGCGGTCACCTCACTACCGGAGACGACCGTGAGGCCCCCCCCGAACCGGACCACCTCGGCAACGGCACGGACGATATCGGCGTCGCTGACCCCGACGGCAACGATGTTGTGGGAGTCGTGGGAGACCGACCCGGCGATCGCCCCCTCCTTCAGGCCGAACCCCTTGACGAGCCCGACGCCGGAGCCCTTCTCCCGGTAGCGGTCGGTGACGACTGCTTTGAGGATGTCGCGGTCGAAGTCCGGGATCGCGGCAGCATCGACCGGACAGCGCAGGTCCCGGGTCGTGATCTGGCCGGGCACGATCCCGATCACCCGCGCCTCCCCCCGCCCGGTTATCCGGATATCGCCGGGTTCCGGTACGCGGACGTGCATGGGGGACGCGGGGCAGGCCGGCCGCCGGTAACCGGCGTCGACCACCTCGACACCGCGCTTGAACGTCTGGAGAACCCGGAAGCGGTCGGGATCGTCGACGACGCAGAAGTCCGCAACTCTTCCCGGTGCAAGAGCGCCCCGGTCGTGGAGCCCGAACCTTCCGGCGGCGGAGAGCGTGGCCATACGGAGCGCCTGCTCGACCTCGAGGCCATATGCGACCGCTTTTCGGATGCAGTCGTCGATATGGCCCTCCCCGGCGAGCATGTCGGCGTGCCGGTCGTCGGTGGCAAAGCAGCACCGCGGCGCCGTGCAGGCATCGACGAGCGGGAGGAGGTCACGGAGGTTTCGCTCCGTCGAGCCTTCGCGGATCATGATGTACATCCCCCGGAGGAGTTTCTCCCGCGCCTCGGGAAGCGTCGTACACTCGTGGTCGCTCTGGACGCCGGCATAGATGTAGGCGTTCAGGTCCTTTCCCGAGAGGAACGGCGCATGCCCGTCGACAACCTCAAAGAGGTCCATCTTCGCCTGGAGGTCTTCGTCGCCGGAGAGGACGCCGGGGACGTTCATCACCTCGGCGAGCCCGACGATCCTCTCCCGTCCCCGGAACCGGGCGAGGTCTGCGGCCGTGAGCACGGCGCCGCCCGCATCAAACGGCGTCGCCGGGACACAGGAGGGAAGCATGACCAGGATATCGAGCGGCGTCCGCGCTCCTTCCGCGAGCATGTAGTCGATCCCCGGCGCCCCGCAGACGTTTGCTATCTCGTGGGGGTCGGCGATCACCGTCGTCGTGCCGTGCGAGAGGACGAGCCGCGCATACTCCGACGGTGCAAGGAGCGAACTCTCGATGTGGACGTGAGCGTCGATCAGTCCGGGCACCACGTAGGCGCCCGAAAGGTCGTACTCCTGCGCGCCCCGGTAATCCCCGAAGCCGACGATACGGCCGCCCTTCACCGCGAAGTCCACCCGCTCCCAGGAACACGCGAACGGGTTGAATACCTCCGCTCCGGAGAAGACGGCGTCCGCGGGTTCGAGCCCCCGCGCCACCGCGAGTCCCGCCGGGATCAGGCTGGTACCTCCAGGTCGCGGATGACGGATCCTCTCCGTTCGTTGCCGACGAATACGGTCAGAAAGACCTTGTATGAGCCGGGCTGCAGGTCGACCGATATCGTGTATTCGTTCTCTCCCCGTTCGAGGTCGATGTACCGCGCTTCGGAGAAGGCCTCGTTCTGTTCGAGTGCGCTCACCTCCATGATCATGGTCTGGAGCACAGCGTTCTCGATGGGGTCGCCGGTGTTCTCTACCTGAACCTGCAGGGCGCCGCCGCTGTAGGTTACCTCACCAAATGATGTGGAGAGGCATCCGGCAGCCCCGGTGAGGGCGGCAACGGCCAGTATCAGAAAGATCATATATTTTCTGGACATCTGCTCGGAGGACCGGGGATCCGCACACCGTGCCGGCGCAAGCACGGCCGTATGGCCCCCTCCAGCCCTCCAGATTCACCTCCACTCTACTCATTCAGAATTTTGGTTGCTATTATTAAAATATTGTGAAAAAAACGGAGATTGTAGAGGTTTCAAATCCGGAGCCCGAAACCACAGGACACGGTACGAGATCCGCCCGGATTCATGGAGGCCGTGCGGGTGCATCTCCCTTCTCTTCTGAGGTTGCCCGGGAGAGAGACTGCGCCGGGCCGGACGCTGCTTCGCCGGGGAAGACCTGCACCGTAGGATTACTGCGGACAAAATCAGGAAATTACCGGAGAAGGGGCGATCTGACCGGGAGCAATATTTAATATAAGATAATTAATATAATTAGTTAACAATGAAGGGAGCCGACCGCGATCCCCGCCTGTACCGGATATTCCGGGAACTTCAGGAGAAGGGATTGATTGACCGCAGGACGAGACTGGTGAGATGCCCTCTCACCGTCTCTATACGGGGATCTCCGGCACTCGACTGCATCCGCTACCGGCATTCATTCTACGAAAGAAACCTCGCGGGGGCAAGCGACGATGCGCTCCGCTTCGTGCTGCTCCACGAAGAGGGGCACGTAAGGAAGGGCTCTTCTCTTCTCTCCGCCCTACCGGCCCTCCCGGTTCTCCTCTGCCTCGCCTTCCTCGGGCACCCGTCGCTGCTGGCGGGAGGCCTCCCGGTTGCAAAACCGGTCTTCGTCGCCCTCCTCCTCCTGACCGTCTTCTTCGCCTACCGGACATACTACCGCCGCATGGACGATGAGGAGTTTACCGCCGACCGCTACGCCGCCGATGCGATGAGGCGCTGCTACCGGACGAGGGATCCCGGAACTCTCCTCCAGAACCTTCTCTCTGGCCTGCTGGCGGGAGAGTCATCTGTCAATCGTAAAGGCGCGATCTCCGGAGCTCTTCGTTCCGGGCCCGATTATCGGCCATCGATCTCCGAGCGCGTACAGAGGCTCCGGGCTGCAAGCGATCCCGGCGACAGAAGACCCATTATACGTTCTACCGACAGCGAACATCTTCAGTGAAATCTGCTGCCGGTATGCGCCGGACCTCCCGGAAGCGACTGGCATACACGCCGCTCTCTTCCGCATCCCTCGGAGTCCTTGAGATACAGTGGTGAAGATACGTTTGATCCACCCTTTCGCGCAAAAAAATATTTCAAAAAACTTAAGACGCTCAGAATATATCGCTTCAGAAAAGTAAGTTTAATAGTACCTATTTCAAATAAGGATACTAAGGGGTGCTGGACATTACGATTATAGCGTTCGCCCACCACAAAGGTGGCACAGGGAAGACGACATCATGCCTCAACGTTGCAGGATACCTCCAGAAAGATGGGAAGAAGGTTCTGGTTGTAGACTGCGACCCACAGGCCAATGCCACCACGGGTCTCGGAATCAACCCCGAAACCCTCGAACAGAGCATGTATGACGTCTTCATGAGCATCTTTGAAGGCTTTCCCGACGTCGCTATCGCCGACGTGATCGTCCCCACGGCGTCGGGGATCGATCTCGCTCCGTCAACCCTCGATCTCGTGGGGGTCGAGCCCTACCTCTACGGCATCGAGGACCGGGCGGGGATACTCAGGGAAGCGCTCGCGCAGGTAAGGGACGCCTACGACTTCATACTGATCGACACGCCCCCGAGCATGGGCCAGTTCGTCATCAACGGCCTCGTCGCAGCAGACCACACCGTCGTCACCCTCGATTCCGGCACGTTCGCCCTGAAAGGCGTGGAAGCCCTATCTACGATCTTTGGCGACATCAGGGAGATGCTCGGGGAAGACGTCGCAGCAGATTTCGCCATCCTGACCCGCTGGAAAGGGTCGGGCGATCCGGCTGCCGGAACAGGCGGGCTTGCGCTCTTCCTGAAGCGGATCTTCTCGCCCGCTTCCGCCGCAGAAGAGGAGCGGGAGAGGGAACGGCTGAAGGCGTTCGAGTCCGAGGTAAAAAAATCGTTCAAGCAGGTCTTTGCGGTCCCATACTCGCCTGCAATCTACGAGACGCAGCAAAAGGGGCTTCCTATCTCCCATTACGCACCCGAGAGCGATGCCGGCAGGGAGTACCGGACAATAGCAACTGCGCTCGCCGAGCGGGACAACAATCATGATGAGGATGTGTAATCAATGATCGACAAACCTGGAAGGAAAGCACTATTTACCGGGCC
>JAQVVW010000066.1 GCA_028698765.1 Methanoculleus sp.
TGGGGTTGTTCGGGGTGCAGAGGAAGGCGAGTTTTGCGCCCCGCGACCCCTCGACGAACTTCCCCGGGTCGACCGAGAAGTCTTCCTCCCGCGGGACGTTCACGACCTCTGCGCCGTGCGCCGCGGCCGCGATCCCGTAGAAGGAGAAGGTCGGGGTCGAGACGGCCACCCTCTCGCCGGGCTCGACGACCGTCCGGATCACCGTCTCGATGACCCCGTCCATCCCCGCGCCGGTCACGAACCGGTAGTCGCCGTGGTAGCGGCGGAGGGCCTCGACGAGGGCAGACATCCGCTCATCGGGGTAACGGTTCCCCTCTCGGAGAGCCGCTATCGCCGCCTCCAGCGCGGCGGGCGAGGGCGGCCGGGGGTTCTCGTTGCTCGCGAGCCGGGCCACCCGGTCAAACCCGTGCTCCCGCGCGACGTCTCCGGCCTTCTTCGCGTAGGAGTAGCCGCCCGCACCCGTATAACACGCTCTAATCAAGCGCCGCATCGATGACACCGACAGCCGCGTCGATCTCCTCATCCGTGATCACCAGCGGCGGGATCAGCCGTAGGTTCCCGTCGGCGGCGCAGTTGACGAGCACTCCGTTCTCGGCGCAGGTCTGCTGCACCTCCGGGCACCGGTCGCCGACCGATATGCCGATGATCAGGCCGCGGCCGCGGGGGTTGTGGCGCGCGAGGCCCTTCATGAACCGCTCGCCCTTCCGCACAACGTCGGGGAGGATCTCCTCGATGACGCCGATCGTCGCGAGCGCCGCCGCGCAGGCGAGCGGGCCCCCGGCAAACGTGCTCCCGTGCTCGCTCTTCTTGAACTCGAGCCCCTCGCGGGCGACGAGCGCGCCGATCGGAAACCCGCTCGCAAGCCCCTTTGCGGTCGTGACGATGTCGGGGGTGACGCCCGCGTGCTGGAAGGCGAACCATCTGCCCGTCCGGCCCATCCCCGTCTGCACCTCGTCGACGATCATCAGCGCGCCGGTATCGTCGCAGATATCCCGGACGCCCCGGAGGAACTCGTCGGGCGGTATCAGCACCCCGGCCTCGCCCTGGATCGGCTCGACGAAGACCCCGGCGGTCTCCTTATCGACCGCGCCCGCGAGCGCGTCGAGGTCGCCGTAGTCGACGAATCTGCAGGGAACCGAGAGCGGCTCGAACGGCTCCCGGATCGCAGGCTTGTGGGTGACCGCAAGCGACCCGCAGGTCCGGCCGTGGAACCCGTGGGTGAACGCGACGAACTTCTTCCTCCCCGTCCGGACGCGGGCGAGTTTGATCGCGCCGTCGTTCGCCTCCGCGCCGGAGTTCGAGAAGAACGCCTTCGCAAGTCCCGAGATCCCGACGAGTTTCTCCGCGAGTTCCGCCTGGTTCGGGATGTAATAGAGGTTCGAGCAGTGGATCAGTTCGTGGGCCTGGTCGCAGATCGCCTTGACGACCAACGGGTGGCAGTGGCCGGTGCTGCAGACCGCAATACCCGCCACGCAGTCGATATACTCGCGCCCCTGGTCGTCCCAGACACGCGATCCCGCGCCGCGGACGATCTTCATCGTCCGGGAGAACGCGGGCATGTAGTAGCGCGCATCAAGCACGCGTGAGTCTTCCGCCATGATATCACTCGTATTCGATCGTCGCGGGGGGTTTGGGGGTGACGTCGTAGACGACCCGGGCGACGCCGGGGATCTCGCCGGTGATCCGGGCCGCCATCCGCGAAAGCGTCTCGTAGGGGAGGAGCAGGGGTTCGGCGGTCATCCCGTCCCGGGACTGGACGGCCCGGACGGCGACGATCCAGCCGTGGAGCCGGACGTCTCCCTTGACCCCGGTCCCGAGCCCGATGAGGGCCGCGAAACACTGCCAGGGGCTGAACTCCTCCACCAGGCACTCCTCGACGATGGCGTTCGCCTCCCTGACGATCGCGATCTTCTCCTTCGTCACCTCACCGAGCACCCGGACGGCGAGCCCCGGGCCCGGGAAGGGCATCCGGTGCTGGATCTCCGCCGGGAGGCCGAGCCCGCCGGCGACCTCGCGGACCTCGTCCTTGTAGAGGTCGGCGAGCGGCTCGATGACGCCCTTGAACTCGATATCGAGGGGCATGCCGCCGACGTTGTGGTGGCTCTTGATGCCCCCTTCGCTCTCGATCCGGTCGGGGTAGATCGTCCCCTGCAGGAGCATCGTCGCGCCGGTCCGCTTCGCTTCCCGCTCGAAGATCCGGACGAACTTCTCGCCGATGGCCTTGCGCTTCTCCTCGGGATCGACGATGCCCGCGAGAGCCTCGAAGAACTCGTCCGCGGCATCCACGACACGGAGGTTCGCATCGGCAAAGAGCGACCGGATGCGATCGGTCTCTCCCTTCCGCATGAGGCCGGTATCCACGTATATCGGAACGAGGCGGTCGCCTATCGCACGGGTCGCGAGCGCCGCGCAGACCGACGAGTCAACGCCGCCGGAGAGCGCCATCACGACCTTATCCTCGCCGGCAGCATCGCGTATCTCTCTGACTGCCTGGTCGATAAACTTCTCGACGTTTACCATTCTGCTGTCTCACCTGATCTCTGACGATTTATTCTTCTTGCATGCTTCTACAAAGCCGATGTAGGGCGGGGAGGGTTTTGTCGGGCTCGATCTGAACTCGGGGTGGAACTGCGTCGCGAGGTAGAAGGGGTGGTCCGGGATCTCGCAGACCTCCATCCGCGGCCCGCAGGCACCCGAGAAGACGAGCCCGGCGGTCTCGAGGTCGGCGATGAACTCCGGGTTCACTTCGTAGCGGTGACGGTGCCGTTCCACGATCGCCGTTTGGCCGTAAAGACCGGCCACCATCGTCCCGTTTTTCAGGACGACGTCACAGTTCCCGAGGCGCATCGTGCCGCCGAGGTCGCCGACTCCTTCCTGCTCGGGGAGGATGGCGATGACGTGCGTCCCCTCCTCCATCTCCTCGCTCGTGGCGTCCTCGATGCCGAGGACGTGCCGGGTATACTCGATCACCGAGAGCTGGAACCCGAGGCAGAGGCCGAGGTAGGGTTTTTTGTTCTCGCGGGCGTACCGGATTGCCCGGATCTTCCCCTCAATACCACGCTTCCCGAACCCGCCCGGGAAGGATGCCGTCGACGTCGGCGAGATCGCGGTCCTCGAACGTCTCCGCGTCCAGCCAGCGGATCTTCACCTCGGTGGAGAGCGTCCGCCCGGCGTGCTTGAGCGACTCCTTGATGGACATGTAGACGTCCTCGATCCCGTACTTGCTGACGACGGCGACCGTCACCCGGTTCGTGTACTCCTGCGAGACGACCCGGTACCACGCGGGGTCCGGTTCCCGGTTCTCAAGGCCGAGGTAACTGCAGACGACGTCCGCGAGCCCTTCCTTCTCCAGCTCCATCGGGATCTGGTAGATGTCGGGGGCGTCCTTTGCGGAGACGACGGCTTTCACCGGGACATCAGTGAAGGTGGATATCTTCTTCTTCGTCTGCGGCCCGATCACGTCGTTGCTCCTCGCGACGATGATGTCGGGCTGCAACCCGAGTTCGCGGAGCGCCTTCACCGAGTGCTGCGTGGGTTTGGTCTTGAAGTCTCCCATCGTGTCCATCGGGACCAGGGTGACGTGAACCAGGATCATATCTTCCGGCGCGAGTTCGCCGTGCATCTGCCGCACGGCCTCGAGAAACGGCATGCTCTCGATGTCGCCCACCGTGCCGCCGACCTCAACCATACAGACATCGGCAACCTTGCCGCCGTTGACCGCCTCTTCGGCCGCGCGGCTGATGCAGTGCTTGATCTCGTCGGTGATGTGGGGGATGATCTGGACGGTCGCGCCGAGGAAATCCCCGCGCCGCTCCCTCTCGATGACGTTCCGGTAGACCTTGCCCGTCGTGATGTTGTGGATCGACTTGAGGTTGATGTCTAAGAACCGCTCGTAGTTGCCGAGATCGAGGTCGACTTCCCCTCCGTCGGAGAGGACGAAGACTTCGCCGTGCTGGGCGGGGTTCATGGTTCCGGCATCGATGTTCAGGTACGGGTCGATCTTCACCGCCGTTACCCGGTAGCCGCGATTTTTCAGGAGGCGGCCGATGGATGCGGTGGTGATGCCTTTCCCGAGTCCGCTCATGACGCCGCCGGTTACAACGATATACTTCAAGGTCTCTTTCCCCTCCGGTTCTGCCGGATGCTCTATCTTATGTATGTGATCTCGGGTATTGAGAATGTATTGTTTCGGCAGTCCGCCGGGAAATCCCCGCCGGGGTAACGCGGTCTTCCGGCGGGGCGTCCCGGCTACCCTTCGATGACCGCGAACGATGTCGATGTCCGGGTGAGAAGGGTGTCGTCCGCCGCGTTCCTGACCTCCCCATCTGCAAACGCCACCCGGCGGCCTTTGCGGACGACCCTTCCTGTGGCGACGATCGCCCCCGTGTTGACGCCTTTCAGGAAACTGGTATGCTCGTCGATCGTGGCAATCCGCTCGTTCTCGGCGAGAAGCGTATACAGTGCAAGCGCAATCGCCTCGTCGGCGAGCGCCACGTAGATCCCGCCCTGGAGCCATCCGGCGCCGTTCAGCATATCCGGTCGGACCTCCATCGTGAGGCGGGCGCGCCCGTCGCCGTATTCATCCACATCTATCCCCATCAGTTTGAAGAAGGGATTTGCATCCCTTCCGATCCGTTTCAGTTCGTCAATGTAGCCCACGCGACCGTACCTCCCGGAGGATACGGAGTCTGCCGGGATAAACGTTGTCAACTACCCCGCCCTGAAGGGCGGGGCTTGTAACCATGTCAGCGACACGCTACATTCGGCTGGTTGACGGGCAGCCTACTCAGGCAAGATCTACCTGCTTGAGCAATGTTACGAGCAGCATTGAGGTCAGCATGGAGCTGGAACCCGCACTTTCGGCATTGGAACGACGACCCTTCCCGGTTCCCCTTGTAGGTATGCCCGCACACCGAACACTTCTGCGAAGTGTACCGGGCATCCACCAGGAGAATTTGCTTTCCAAGAGCCTCGGCCTTGTACCGGAGGAACTGCTCCAGTTCGTAGAACGACCAGGTGTTCAACTTCTTGTTGAACGATTTGCTGCGCCGCTTCTGGACCCGGATTTTGCTCAAATTTTCCAGAGCGAAGACCGTAAAGGCCGAATTGGCAATCTGCTTCGCGATACAATGGTTGGTGTCAGTCACAAACCGTCTTTCCCGTCCGGCAATCCTGCGGAGTTTCCGCGTTGCCGACCGGGTGCCTTTGGACTGCAACTCCGTGCGAAGATGAGCATACTTTGCCCGCACATTCTTGACGCGCCGGGAGTTGAAAAAGGAGTTATCGGAGCAGACCGCGACATTCACGATCCCTCGGTCGATACCAAGCACCCGAACTTCCCGTACCAACTCGACATCAGGATGTCCCATCGAGATGTGAAGATAGAACACTCTCTTCCTTCGATCATACGAGACGGTCGACGAAGTGACGGTCCAGGAAAGGTACTGGCGATGATACTCCGAGATGGGGAACGTCGCTTTGATCCGTCCTTGTACCGATGCAATGGTGGCGATGCCGTGGATCAGATTCACCGTGATGACCCGCTGGTTGTACCGCATAGCAGCGAGCGGTTTTTGTTCCGGCAGACTCTTACACCGGGAGGCTTTCAGGGCTTCACACGCGCAATCGCGCGCACCCTGCACCAAAGAGGACGGAAGATCAGGAACAGCCTCACGAACAGCCTGGTAGGTTGCCTTATGGTTCTCCACCTTGTTCCAGGTATGGTTCTCGAACCCCCACTGTGCGGAAGCAGAGAACGCCGTGGAATAGGCTCGCATCGTATCGAGGAGAGCCGTGGACCCGCCATCGGGCAACTGAAGTTTGAACGTGATTGTCCTAATCACATTCATATAATGACTGGGTTAGAAGAAAGATATATCGGAGGTGACAGGGCAATTCCTCCCCGGCCTAAAGGCCGGGGTCTCTTTGCCCAATTCAGATGAAAACCAGCGCCGGAAACGGATTCGATCTGTCTACCCTGTTCGTTCACCGTCAGGCCCCACCCCCGCGCCGCCGTCCCGGAGATATCTTTTTCTACGTTATATCTCCCTGTAACTCTGGATATGCAGGATTTAGCGCTCTCTTCTCGCTGGGAATGGCCGGAAGCGATATGACAACAAATATCATCCCATCCCTCTACCAATAATGACTATGGAAGAGACATGGCAGCCCGAGGCGCTCCGGAACCGGCGGCTCGAACAGCTCCGGGCTACCATGGACGATTACATCGTAAAGAACACCGGACTGGTCGAGGGGAACCTCCCGGTCTTCTTCGGCCATGTTGCCGCCACGCTCGACAAGACATTTCCCGACCTCGACGACAGGACATACGACGACTTCATCGATGCGACCGCTTTTACGCTCCTCAACGTCACGCGCGAGGCCCCTACGACGGAGTATCTCGAGAAGTTCCTGCGCCACGCCATGGGGAACAAGCGGCGCCGCAAGGGGCGGGCAACGCTCGACGTGATCGTGGCCCTGAAGTTGATCGACTCCGGCAACTACTATCTGGCGATCGAGTACCTTATGCCCCACCGGAGTTACGACGGCCGCATCAACGCTGCGGTCGCCTACTGCTACTACGCTCTCTCCCTCGCGAAGAACCAGAAGTCGAGAATTCGCCCCGACGACCTGGAACTGCACGCCCGCGAGGAGATGCTGAACGTCTCCCGTGTCCGCGCCCCGCTCAACCGTCTCACGATCTTCAAGCGCAAGGACAGCCGGCTGGACACGATCTTCTGGTTCATGCTGGATCTGGCGTTCACCTGGTTTCCCAGCGAACCGGAGTTCTACCGCATGGGCATCGCCAAAACGAAGGAAGATGGGGATATCGAGCGCCGGAACACCCTTCTCGCTCATGCAACGGAGCGGTTCTCGGATGATCGGTTCTTCCTCGCAGAGGCGTTCAACACCCGTGTGGAGTTGCGCAACGGGGGTGGTGCCGCCGCTGTCGTCAAACAGATGATGCAGCAGTATCCTGACGACCACGAACCGCTCTACTACGGGATGAAACTCGCGATCCTCGGAGCCCAGCCGAGATCTTACGCGACGTTCCGGAAACTGGCGCTCTTAAAACAGTTCCCCCGGTTCCTGCTCCTGATGCTCGATACCGTCTTCGAGGTTATGAGCAACCACAAAACGGAGAGTTATGTCTGCTTCGAGGAGGCAAAGAAGGTCTCTCCCGGGCGGGATTACTACATCA
>JAQVVW010000067.1 GCA_028698765.1 Methanoculleus sp.
GCAGTTGCGGGCTTTCGCCATCTTCAGGGCGGCGATCGTGTCCGCCGTCTCCCCTGACTGCGAGACCGCGATCGCGAGGCCGTGGAGGGGCGGGGTGAAGTACTTGAACTCCGATCCCATCTCGACCCGTACCGGTATGCCGCAGAGCGGTTCGGCCAGGTACTTGAAGACCAGGGCGGTGTGGTAGGACGTCCCGCACGCGACCAGGGTGATCTCGTCGGCCTCCGTGACCATCCGCTGCACGCGCTCGTCGATGCCCGCCCTGATGGTCTCGTAGAATGACTGGGGCTGCTCGTAGATCTCTTTTAGCATGTAATGGGCGAACCCGCCCTTCCGGGTATCCTCGACGCACCAGTTGATCAGTTCGATCGGGCGCTCCACTGTTTGGCCGTTGTGGTAGACCGTGTAGCGGCCGGGCGTGAGATCGGCGACGTCCCCGTCTTCGAGGAAGATCACGCGTTCGGTGTACTCGAGGAGCGGCGTCATATCCGAGGCGGCGAAGACCTCGGCATCCCCGATGCCGAGGACGAGCGGGCTCGCATCGCGGGCGGCGACGATTCTCTGTGTATCTTCCGCGATCGCGAGGACGGCATACGAGCCCCGGAGCAGGGGGAGGGTCGCGTTGACCGCCGCGAGGAGATCGCCATCGTAGTGCTCCTCGATGAGGTGGGCGATCACCTCGGTGTCGGTCTCCGACCGGAAGGTGTGGCCGCGTCCTTCGAGCTGCCGCTTCAGTTCGCCGTAGTTCTCGATGACCCCGTTGTGCACCACGGCGATCCTTCCCGAGCAGTCGGTGTGCGGGTGGGCGTTGAGGTCGTTCGGTTCACCGTGAGTGGCCCAACGGGTATGCCCGATTCCGGTGGATCCGCGGAGATCGGCCGCCCCGGCCTCGCCGTCCGAGATGCGGCCGGTCTTCTTGTAGATCTCGATTGCGCTCCCGACCGTCGCGATCCCGAAGGAGTCGTAACCCCGGTACTCAAGCCGCTTCAGCCCCTGGATCAGAACCGGGGTTGCATCCCGTCTCCCGATATAGCCGACGATCCCGCACATCTACATCACCCGCGTGCCGTCCTCGATGAGGCCGACCACCGTCTTCCGCTCACCGACGGTGACATTGTTACCCGCGATGCAGTTCTTAAACGTTGTGAACGGTGCCGCGCGGACTCCCTCACCGAGGACTGCGCCGAACTCCTCCTTCTGAATGCGGTCGCCGACCTCGATGAGGGTCGCGGACGGGTAGGTGGTGGTATGGTCGGCGAGGATGCACCCCTGGCCGAGGACTGCCGAGACGATCCTCGAATGCGACCCGATCGTGACGTCGTTCATGATGAGCGAGTCGGCGACGTAGGTGAACGGCTCAAGCACCACCCGGTCGCCGATGCTCGAATCGGGCATGATCACGGTGTTCGGGCCGATGTTGCAGTTGCTCCCGATGGTGACGGGGCCGTAGATGACGGTGTTCGGCCCCACGGTTGTTCCGGCGCCGATACGCACGGTGCCCCGGCGGATGACGGATGCGTCGACCTCCCCCGCGATCCCGGGCCTGACCCCCCGAAGCATCCGGCTGTTCAGTTTCAGGAGATCCCAGGGGTAGACGGCGTCCTGCCAGTCGTCCGCCGGGATCGCACGTATCCGCCGGCCCGACGCGATCATGGCGGAGAGGGCGTCGGGGATCTCGGTCGTCCGGAGGAAGGAGAAGACATCGGGTGTGAAGGAGTAAATGCCGGTCGATACCGTGAACGTCGGGGCGTCTTCGGGCTTCTCGACGATCTCGCGGACGATGCCGTTCCTGATCACCACGACCCCGAAGTTCGAGGGGTTCGGGTGCTCGGCGACGAGCACGGCGTTCCGCTCCTCCTTGATCCGGGCGATCGATCCGGCGTTGATGTAGTTGTCGCCGGGGAGGACGAGGAAATCGTCCGTGATCTCCGATGCAGCCGCCCGCAGAGCATCCGCGGTCCCGAGCTGACGCTCCTGCACGACGACCTGGATCGGGGCGTCAAGTTTGTTGAGGTGCCGGATGACCTCTTCCTTCCGGTAGCCGACCACCACCACGATCTCGCGGATTCCGTTCTCGAGAAGGGCGTCGATGACGTACTCGATGATCGGCCGGTTCGCGACCGGGAGCATGGCTTTCGGCTTGCTCCTCGTCAGCGGCCGCAGACGGCTCCCTTCTCCTGCTGCTAGAATGACTGCCTGCATCATATCACCTGATGATTGAGTTCTCCTCGACGCACCCTTCAACGAGGGAGTGGGGAGCCACCCGACTGCCGCTGCCGACAAGGCTCCCGACGTTGACCGAGCAGTTGATCCCGAAGAGGACGTCGTCGCCGATGATGGCGCCGAACTTCCGTCTCCCGGTGCTCTTCCCGCAGACCTTCACCGTTCCGTTGTCGTGCCTGAGGTTCGCGACCTTGGTTCCTGCGCCGAAGTTGCAGTTGCTCCCGACGATGCTGTCGCCGATGTAGTTGAAGTGCGGGATCTTCGTCCCCGGCATGATGATGGAGTTCTTGAGTTCGGTCGCGTGCCCGATGTGGCAGTTATCCCCGATGGCGGTGGAGCCCCGGATGTAGGCGTGGGGACCGATGACGCAGTTCTCGCCGATGATGCAGGCCCCCTCGATATAGGTTCCGGACCGGATGACCGTCCCTTCCCCTATGCTGACCGTCTCCGGGACGATGCATCCGTCCTCGACGGCGCCGTGTCGTTCTGGGTGGATCGAGGCGAGGAGCCCCTCGTTTGCGTCGAGGAGATCCCACGGCTGCCCCACATCGAGCCAGTATTCCAGCGGGTATGCCCCGAGCGTCCCCTCCCGGATATAGGCATCGAGTGCGTCGGTCAGCTCGAACTCGCCCCGGCCGGAGACCTTGATGCCTGTAAGAAGGTCGAAGATGCCGGGGTCGAAGAGGTAGGCGCCCGCGTTGATCAGGTTGCTCTTCGGCTCCTCGGACTTCTCTTCGAGACCGGTGATGCGGTCATCTTCCACGGTCACCACGCCGTAGTCCTGCGGGTGGTCGGTCTCGTGAATTCCCACGCACGGAGCGTCCATCCGGCAGAGCCTCCCGATATCTTCGGATTTGAGGATCATGTCCCCGTTTAAGAGGAGGAACCGGTCGTCGATCATCCCCGCCGTCACCCGCAGGGCGTCGGCGGTGCCGAGCTGGTGGCGCTGGGTCACGTAGGTGATGTTCACGCCAAGGCTGCTGCCGTCCCCGAAGTGGTTCCGGATCTCGCGTTCAAAGTAGCCGACGACGAAGATGAAGTCGGTGATCCCTGCATTGCGGGCCGCGACGATCAGGTGCTCCATCATCGGGCGGTTCGCGATCGGAAGCATCACCTTCGGGCGCCGGGCGGTCAGGGGACGCATTCGTTTCCCCTCTCCTGCTGCCAGTACGACACATTGCATATGTTACTCCAGAGTATGTTTTGCCTTCTCAAGGGCGGCATGCCCCGCTTCAAGCATCTCTTTCGCCTTTGCGGGTGTTCTTCCCTCGGCCGTGATCCGGACCTTCGGCTCGGTGCCGCTTGCCCGGATCAGGTACCAGCCGTCTTCGTCCTCGGACCGGACACCGTGCGTCGGCTCACCCGCGCCCATCGCCGCCATGATCTCCCGCGGGGCGCTGATCCGGTATGACTCCCGGAGGAGGGTGTAGCGGGGCATCCGGTCGAGCTCCTCGGCGATCGACCACTCCGACGCGATCTCACAGAGGAGGGCCGCGGCGTAGATCCCGTCCGGGCAGTAGGAGTGCCCGGGGAAGATCCAGCTCCCCGATGCCTCGCCGCCGAAGTCCCCCCAGGAGAGGAGCTCTTCGGAGACGAAACTATCGCCGACCGGCGTGCGGCGGACTTCTGCGACCTCCTCGATCGCCATCGAGGCGTCGACGGTGGTGACGACGCGTTTGCGGTCGAGATACTTCGCAAAGAGCATGAGGAGGTGGTCGCCGTCGATGTAGCGGCCGCGTTCGTCGAACGCCATCATCCTGTCTGCGTCGCCGTCGTGGATCACCGCGCATCCCGCGCCCCGCCGCCGGACGATCTCGCCGATGTAGGGGAGGTTTGCTTCGAGCGGTTCCGACGGCCGGGCAAACCGGCCCATGACGTTGCAGTTCAGGCCGATTACGGTCGCCCCGGCTGCGGTGAGGAGGTCGGGGGTGATGACGCTCCCGGCACCGTTGCCGCAGTCGAGGACGGCCGTGACGGGGCGGGAGAGGCTGACTTTATCGAGGATCGCCTCCCGGTGCGCGTCCACCGCGTCGATGGGGGAAACGTGCCCCTGCTCATCCCAGGTTCTCCAGTGTGTGGCGCGGAGCGCCTCTTCGATCGCCGCCTGCTGCCGGAGAGTGAACGACGATCCGTCGGGGTTGAGGAGTTTGATCCCGTTGTAGGACTCGGGGTTATGGGAGGCGGTGATCATGCACCCTGCGTCCGTGTTCCGTGTAGCGTGCGCGACGGTCGGGGTGGGCGCGATTCCGCAGGAGTAGACGGTTGCACCGGCTGAGAGCATCCCGGCGACGACAGCGTGCTCAAGCAGTTCGCTGGTCGTGCGGGTGTCCCGGCCGACGGTGATCGTTGAAGCCCCGGCTGCGGTGACCGCCCCGATGCGGAGCGCGAGATCGACGAGCCCGGAGCCGAACTCCCGCCGGATGCCGGAAGAGCCGAAAAGCATACCCTGTATAATCCTTTCTTTCCTAAAAAAAGGTATTCATCGTCCGTAGGGGCACCAGTGTTCGAGGCCGAGGAGACCGCTGGCCCCGGCAGCCGAGGGTCCAAGGAATATCATCCGTTTCTTCTCCCGGTACTCGTCGATGCAGGTGACCCCTGCATCGCTCGTCATGCCGTCCCCGGCGACCAGGAGGATATCGGCCGCCTCCGGCGTATCAACGATCTGCTGCGCAAGCGCCCGCTCGAGCACCGGCATCGGGCCGACGAGGTAGACCCGTTTCCCGGCGACCTCGCGGGAGAGTTCCGCAAGGCAGGGGGCGTAAGAGTCGGGGGTGCAGGGCCTGAGCCTCCGTGCCAGGCAGAGGAACGCCGAGACGGCGTTGATGATCGCGCCCGCCGCGCCTCGCTGCTTCTGATTGCCGAGCGGCGCACCGAACATAAAGGAGATCCGGGTGTTCGCCCGGACCGGTTCGCTCGTGATGAATTGCCCGATCCGCCCTCCAAAGCACCCCTCCATGGCGACGCCTCTCGGGTACTGGCAGACGTCTGCGTCGCAATTCACGCTGAGCGTCACGATACCGTCCTCGCATCCGCTGTCTGCGAGGATCGTCTCCAGTTTCTCGACTGCACTGTTCCAGAAACTCATGGTTCTTCCTCCGTATCCGATAGTATTACCCGCACAGGCGACCCGTCGGCGCCTTTGAGCCGCAGGGGGAGCGCCGTCATGGAATAGTCTCCTTCCGGCACGGCCGATAGGTCGAGCAACTCGAGGATGACCGTCCCGCTCCCGAGCAGCTGGCGGTGGACGGAACCGTCGCCGTGAAACGATTCCACCGACGGGGTATCGATCCCGAGACAGGCGATCCCGGTATCGACGATCATCCCCGCCGCTTCGAGCGAGAGCGACGGGTACCCGGGGTCGAATTCCCGCCGCCCGGAGAACCGGGTCTTTACGAGGATCGCCTTCGCGCCGTCGAGGCGGCCGGCGAGATGGCCGGGTTCGATCACCTCCCCCGCGTCGCTGCAGTCGAGCACCCGCGCAGGCCCCACCAGCACCGGGATCGGGATCTCGTCGACCGTCAGCCCCCCTTCGATGTAGTGCGACGGGGCGTCGCTATGCGTTCCCGTATGGCTCCCGAGCACCATCTCGGTCACGCGGTACT
The DNA here is from genome assembly GCA_028698765.1 of Methanoculleus sp. The sequence continues at coordinate 5,826 of JAQVVW010000067.1, forward strand.
GTCCGTTGTCGATCTCGTGGAAGCGGGGCCGGACGTCGCCCGGGTAGAGGATGCAGTCCTCGGAGAGATCCCGGGTGATGTCGTAGATCATCGCGGGGACACCTCTCCCCGCCACCCGAACTGCCCGATCAGCGGCACGAAGCAGACGCCGCCGAGCGGGATCGTCTCCACCCTGTCTTCGCGTTTGACGAGTTTGACGAGGTCCTGGCATTCCCGTGGTCCGACAGGGGCGATCAATCGCCCTCCCTTGCCGAGCTGCTCAACCAGAGGGCCGGGGATCTCGGGGGATGCCGCGGTGACGATGATAGCGTCGTAGGGCGCCTCCGGCGGATAGCCCTGCGTGCCGTCACCGACGACGACCCGGACACCGGTGACCCCCGCCCGGGCGAAGTTCTCCCGCGCCCGGTCGGCGAGTTCCGGCAGGCGTTCGACGGAGATGACCTCCCCGGCGAGTTCGGCCAGGATCGCCGCCTGGTAGCCGCTGCCGGTTCCGATCTCGAGGACGCGGTCGTGGGAGCGGATCTCCAGTTGTTCGGTCATGACGGCGACGATGTAGGGCTGGGAGATGGTCTGCCCCTCGCCTATGGGGAGCGGGCGGTCTTCGTAGGCGGCACGCTCCCAGTTCTCCGGCACGAAGAGGTGGCGGGGGATCTTCTCCATCGCGGCAAGAACCCGCTCGTCCCTGACCCCTCTCGCCCGGATCTGGAACTCCACCATCTCCTCGCGCTCCCTCTGGCAGGGGTCGGCCGTTGTCATACCTTCTCCCGGATCAGAATCCTGATTCCGCTTTGTCGATCGCGGCGTCGATCTGTGCCTGCAGCACTGCAGGCAGACCGCTGATCTTCACATCCAGAAACCCACGTATAATGGTTGCGGTGGCTTCCTCCTCGGAGAGCCCCCGGGCCATGAGGTACTCGATCTCGTGGCGGGCGATCTTTCCGACCGCGGCCTCGTGGGAGAGCTCGGTGCCGGTCAGGGTTCCTTCGATCTCGGGGATGGCGTGGATGATGCCGTCTTTCAAGATCAGGCCCTTGCACTCGATATGGCCGCGGGTGTTGTCCTTCTCGCCGAGGATGTGGCCGCGGGAGATGATGGTGCCGCCGGTGGTGATCGCCCGGGTGATCAGTTCGGTGCTCGTGTTCTCGGCGCCGAGGATGGTGCGGGAGCCGAGATCGAGGGTCGATCCCGGAGTCGCGACGACGATGCTCGAGAATCGGGCGACGGCGTTCTTCCCGATCAGGCGGGCGGTCGGGTACATGTTGACCTGCCTGACCGGCTGCATGCAGACGTAGTTCGAGAGGAAGGTACCGT
>JAQVVW010000068.1 GCA_028698765.1 Methanoculleus sp.
GTACCTCCGCGCCGATCATATCGCGGAGGAGAACGGCGTCGCGAACGCGGGCACGCTCTCGGCGGAGGCGCTCCAGGCGACGCTCTATGAACTTCCCTGCCCGTCATGCAAGGAGCCCCTGGGCGAAGCGGGCGTCTTTGCGTTCAACCTGATGTTTGAGACGACCATCGGCCCCGGCTCGCAGCGGAAGGGCTACCTGCGCCCCGAGACCGCCCAGGGCATATTCACCGACTTCTCCCGGCTCCTGCGATTTTACCGGGACAAACTCCCCTTCGGCGCCGTCCAGATCGGGAAGTCTTACAGGAACGAGATCTCCCCTCGCCAGGGCATGATCCGGCTGCGGGAGTTCTCTCAGGCGGAAGCCGAGATCTTCGTTCATCCGGGTGAGAAGGATCACCCCGCCTTCCACCGCTACGCGGACTACACGGCCCCGCTCCTCACCATCGCGCGGCAGCTCGACGGCCAGGAGCCGGCCGCAATGACGATGCGCGCCGCCGTGGACGAAGGCGTTATCGCGAACGAGTATGTCGCCTACTACATCGCGCTGACGCATCGGATCCTGACCGCCATCGGTGTCGATCCGGCAAAACTCCGGTTCCGCCAGCACCTGACCGATGAGCGGGCGCACTATGCGGCCGACTGCTGGGACGCCGAGGTCTACTCCGGCCGCTTCGGGTGGGTGGAGATCGTCGGCATCGCCGACCGCACCAACTACGACCTGCGCTCGCACGCCGCACACTCCGGCACCTCGATGACGGTCTTCATGCCCTATAACGAGCCGAAACGGGTCGTAAAGCGGCGGATCACGGCCGACATGGGCGTGCTCGGACCGCGGTACCGCGGCAAGGCAAAGGCGATCGCGGACGCTCTCGCCGCATCCGAGCCGGGAGAAGACGGTGCGCGGGTCACCGTCGACGGCGAGGAGTTCTTCATTCCCGCCGAGCTCTACCTGGTCAGGGAAGAGGAGGTCGAAGTCCGCGGCGAAGAGGTGATGCCCCACGTCATCGAGCCGTCGTACGGCATCGACCGGATGATCTACGTTGCGCTGGAGCACAGCTACGCCGAGGAAGAGGTCGAAGGCGAGATCCGGAAGGTGCTCCGGCTCCCGCCGGCGGTCGCGCCGATCCAGGCCGCCGTCTTCCCGCTGATGAACCGGGACGGCCTTGATGATATCGCGCAGACGATCACGGAGCGGCTCACGCAGTGCCGCATCCTCGCCCAGTACGACGACTCAGGCGCCATCGGCAGGCGTTACCGGAGGCAGGACGAGGTCGGGACGCCCTTTGCCGTCACGGTCGACTACGATACGCTCGAAGACAACACCGTGACCGTGAGGGATCGCGACAGCATGGAGCAGGTTCGCGTACCGATCGAGCGGCTGCCGGAGACCCTCTCCGCACTCATCTCCGGCACCGTCGCGTTCCGTGACATCAGGGCATGAACTACGTCTCCCACCCGCTGATCCGGCCGGAGAGCATCGAGGAACGGCGGTATCAACTCTCCATCGCGCTCCGGGCGCTTGATGCAAACACGATGGTCGTCCTCCCGACCGGCCTCGGGAAGACGGCCGTCGCGCTCATCGTCGCGGCGTCCCGCCTCTACTCTCACCAGGAGAGAGTGCTCGTGCTCGCGCCCACGAAACCCCTGGTCGAACAGCACCTCCGTTTCTTCAAGCAGTTTCTGCTCGTCCGGAACGGTTCCGAGCCGGACGAATCCGATTTTACCATGTTCACCGGCGACACCCCTCCGGAGGAGCGGGCGCGGGCCTGGGAGGCGTGCCGGATCTGTTTCGCCACCCCGCAGGTGATCAAGAACGACTGCCTCGCGGGGAGGTACAGCCTCGCCGACGTCGTGCTGCTGGTCGTGGACGAGTGCCACCGGGCGGTGGGGAACTACGCCTATGTCTTTCTCGCACAGCACTACTGCACCGCGGCGAAAGACCCTCTGCTGCTCGCGATGACCGCCTCCCCCGGCGGGGACCCGGCGAAGGTGCAGGAGGTCTGCAACAACCTGCATATCGAGGCGGTCGAGACCCGGGTGGAGACCGACGAAGATGTCCGGCCCTACATCCACGAGCGCGAGATCCATTATGTCGACGTCTACCTGCCCGAAGAACTGCAGGCGGCGATAGCCGTTCTCCGGGGGCTCGTGGAGTCGCGTCTTGCCCGGCTCGCGAAACTCAACTTTCACGTCCCGAAACCGGACAAACTCTCGATGAAGGCGTTGAACGCCTTGAACGCCCAGATCCAGCAGCGTATACGGACGCGCGACTCATCGGCGTTCGCCGCGGCATCCCTTCATGCCGAGTGCATGAAACTCCGGCACGCCATATCGCTCGCCGAGACTCAGGGGAGCGAGGCGCTCAAACTTTACCTCGGCCGTCTCGGTGTGGAAGGGGCCTCTATCTCGGGGAGCAAGGCAAGCAAGCGCCTCATCGCCGATCCCGCTTACCTTGGCCTCGTCGAGGCCACCGCCGGCTGGAAGGAGGAGCTGCACCCCAAGGCTTCGATCGTCCGCGAACTGGTGCAGGCGCAGCTTGCGGCGCACCCCGAGAGCAGGATCATCGTCTTCGCCACCTACCGCGACACCGTTCAGACGCTCGTGGAGACGCTCACCGCTGCCGGGATCGCCTGCGAGCGGTTCGTCGGCCAGGCGTCCCGGGACGCGGAGCGGGGGCTCTCGCAGAAGGAGCAGATCGCAAGTCTCGCCCGGTTCCGGGAGGGCGAGTTCAAGTGCCTGATCGCGACCTCCGTGGGCGAGGAGGGGCTCGACGTCCCCTCGACGGATATGGTGATCTTTTACGAGGCCGTCCCCTCAGAGATCCGGAGCATCCAGCGGAAGGGTCGGACCGGGCGAAGCGGCAGCGGCACGATCGTCGTGCTGGTGACGAAAGGCACGTCTGATGAGACGTTCCGGTACGTGAGCCAGAGCCGGGAGCGGGCGATGGTGACGCGGATCAAAGGGATGAGCGCTACACCCGTTCCCGCCCCGGCCCCGTCCGTCCCGGCAGCCACCAGGCAGGCGGAGATCCTTTCGTTCGCTCCGGCGGGGCCGGCGATCACCGTCGACGACCGGGAGACGTCGTCGAGGGTCGCTGAGCGCCTGCACGAACTTGGGGCGTCGATCGCCCTGGAACGTCTCGAGTTCGGCGACTACGCCATCGGCGACCGTATCCTCGTGGAGAGGAAGACCGTGCAGGACTTCATGAACACCCTCGTCGAGCGCGATCTCTTCGGACAGATCAAGGCGATGGCCAACGCGGTGCTACGCCCCGTCCTGATCATCGAGGGGGATGAAGACCTCTATTCGGTGCGAAACATCCATCCAAACGCAATCCGGGGCACGCTTGCAGCCATCACGGTCGATATGGGTGTCGCGCTGATACGCACCCGGGATGCGGACGACACCGCCGAGACGCTCTACGTCCTCGCACAGCGGGAGGGGAGCGAGCGGGGGGAGCGGAAGATGCACCCGAAGAAGTCGTACCGCTCGGTCCGCGAGGAGCAGGAGTACGCGCTCGCTGCGTTCCCGAATGTCGGTCTAAAAAGTGCACGTCTCCTCCTCGAACACTTCGGGTCGCTCAAGGCGATCGTCGATGCCGAACCGGAGGAACTCTCGGCGGTGCACGGGATCGGGGAGAAGACCGCCCGTGCGATATGGGATCTCGCTCGCAGGCCTTACCGCTGACCCAGTCTCGCGAGGGCTCTGGCGCCCCGCTCGACCGCCTGCATCAGGGTCAGGCATTCGTCGGGCCTCTGCTCGCCCCGGATCCGTTCGCAGAGATGGACGATCGTCCGCTCGATCTCGGCGGCAGCCTCGCCCTGCACCTCCCGTGCGGCCGGTGCCGGGGACCGTCCGGGTTTTGGGGCCGTCGCAGGCGGCTCCGGTTCGGGAAGAGGCTCTTCTTGCGCAGCAAGCGGGCAGATGACGCACTGTGTCTCTCCCTTATACTCGAACAGGGGGTAGCCGCAGACCTTACAGGATTTAGCGAGCATCTTTCCTCCCTTGAGGAGATACTCGGCCATGACTTCGTCAGCCTGATCAGCCGTCATTTCGTTGAACTCCCTTAATGAACTTATATATGTCTGGATGCCATTAATAATAGAGGGGTAATTCTAATGGCAAGTCCAGACGAAACAATACGGATCTGCATTCAGATGCTGCAGAATATCAGCGAAGATTCTACCATTCCAAGAAATATCCGGCGCGTCGCAGACTCAACCAGATCGGTTCTCCAGGACGAATCGAGAAGCATCGGCCTTCGCGCCGCAACCGCAATCTCCATGATCGACGAGATCAGCAACGACCCGAACATGCCGGTTCATGCACGGACCCGCATCTGGGAACTGGTATCTCAACTCGAAACGGTACCTCTCGATTAAGCCACTCATTCTCCCCGAGCGATCCGGCCCGGGCCGGAAGCAGGGCGATACTATCCGGGTCTCCGACCCGAACACCGTACCCTTTTGTCCGCCGTGCGGCGATCGGGTCGTAATCTCAGCCCGTGACGGTGACGTAGACCGTCCGCTCGCGTCTCGACCGCACGTCGAGTTCCAGGAGGACGATCTGCTGCCAGGTGCCGCATCCGAGCGCACCGCCGATGACCGGGACGGAGAGCGACGGGCCGACGATCGCCGCCCTGACATGCGAGCGGCCGTTGCCGTCGCCCCATGCCGCATCGTGGGCGTAGGGGATATCGGCCGGGGCGATGACCGCGAGCGCCCGGGAGAGATCCGCGAGGACCCCCGGCTCGTACTCGATGGTGGTGACGGCGGCGGTCGAGCCCGCGACGAAGACGTTCGCGAGGCCTTCCCGAACACCGCTCTCGGCGACCGCTTGCGCCACCCGGGGCGTGAGGTCGACGATCTCCCCTTCCCCGTGGGTATCTACCCGGATTATCGTACGAAACATCACAGACACCTCATCCTGGCATCCAGTTGTCGTTCGGCCGGATAAAACCCGCGGAAAAGATGGTGTTACAGTGTGCCGGATCCGGCACGTTACGGGGACGGTTCCCGGTGCGGAGAGGCTGGTCCGGCAAGGAGGATGATGAGCACCACGCTCGGCTTGTCCAGCCATGAGTGGGCTCCGGCCATCGGATATCCTCCCGCATGAACCGGGCCCATGCCAGCCTGAAGGCAAGCAGGGCGGTGAGGTGGGGGTGATCGTCCACGGCCGGGATGTCGTCGTAGAACCCGGTCAGGTGGTCGCAGCGGGTCATCGCCCGGCCTCCGCATCCTCGTCGCCGTCCTCGAAGCAGAAGACCTCTTCGATGGTGACGCCGAAGGTCTTCGCGATCCTGTAGGCAACCTCGATGGAGGGGTTGTACTTCCCCCGCTCGATGGAGTTGATCGTCCGCCGGGTGACCCGGATCGCATCGGCAAGCTCCTCCTGGGTCATGTCGTGCATCGCGCGAAAGACCTTGATCTTGTTCTTCATTGCCCCTACGTCCCGTATTTTCTGTTATTATACCACAAAAACACTCCATACAATGCAGTCAGCAGCACCGTGACCGCGCCGAGCGCCGCGCCGAACGCACGGGTTGTATCCCGGATAAGGTGGCCTTGCGCAAACAGAGTGTCGAGAGCCATGACATCGTCAATGGTCAGGTTCGCCGGGTCGGGGATGAGGTAGGTGTTCTTGTAGAGAAACTCCGGGTCCGGAGGGGCAGTGAGTACGCCGTAGACGACCATGATCGACCCGTTCTCGCACCGGGATAGAGTCGATCCGGTTCCGCCGGTGAACGAGAAGGTCATCAGCACGGCAAATCCGATCGCGGCGACGATAATGGTCACCTCGAGTGCGCTGAGCGCCGCCTTCCCGTGCAGGATCGTGGAGAGTTCGTCTTCTGTGACCTCCGTCACGCTACGGCGGCAGAGTGCCAGGATCGCGATGCCGGCGACGACGGCAACGACCGGGACGATCATGTTTGCGGTTGTCAGGCCGAACCCGAGAGCAAGGATCAGGCCGGCCGCCACCAGGGCAATGCAGATGAGATAGGTTCTCTGTTTCATAGTGCCTCAATGTAACACTTACTTCTCTTATTGTGTAAATACTTTCCCATATGGTGCAGCCAGTTTCTCTATGTGGGAGGGTTTCACAACAGTCAATCAGAGGCTGAAGGCCACGAAGGAATCCGAAAAAAGTGCAAAAAGAGAGGGAACAGGGGCTTATGCCTCTTCCCTGTCTTCAGAATCCAGGATCGTGAACCCGATGACCCGGTCGCCGTCGCCGAGTTTCATGACCCGAACACCGCGGGTGCCCCGCTTCTGGATCGAAACTTCGGAAACCTTCGTCCGGATCACGATGCCGGATGCGCTCATCACGATGATCTCGTCGTCGTCGGAGACCGCCATCGACCCGACGACGTTGCCCGCCCGGACGTCGACGACGATGTTCCGGACGCCCATCGTGCCTCTGCCGTGACCGCGGAACTCGTCGAACTCCGTCCGCTTCCCGTAGCCCTGCTCCGTGATGGTGAGGAGATGATCCTCCTCGACCACCGCCACCGCCTGAAGGGCATCGCCGTGGCGGAGCTTGATCCCCCGCACGCCCATGGCGTTGCGGTGAACCGGGCGGACGGCCTCCTCGTGGAACCGGAGGCTCTGTCCGAACTTCGTCGTCAGGATCAGTTCCTGGTTCCCGTCGATCGCCTTCACGTCCACCACCGCATCATCGCCGCGGAGGTTGATGGCGTTGATCCCGGTCTGCCGCGGCCGCGAGAACTCGTCGAGCGCCATCTTCGCGACCGTTCCCTCCCTCGTCGCGAAGAAGAGGTAGTGGTCGGGCCCGAACTCCCGCACAGGGATCACGGTCGTCACCCGCTCTTCGCCGTCGAGATTCAGGAGGTTGACGAGGGCCTTGCCCTTGCCGGTCCGCTGCCCCTCGGGGAGGTCGTAGACCTTCAGCCAGTAGATCTTCCCCCTGTCGGTGAAACAGAGGAGGTAATCGAGCATGTTCGCGACGAAGACGTTCTCGACGCCGTCGTCGTCTTTCGTCGCCATGCCGATGACACCGCGCCCTCCGCGCCGCTGGTTCCGGTAGGTGTCGAGGTCGATCCTCTTCACGTAGTTCGAAGAGGTGAGCGAGACCAGCATCGGTTTGTCCTCGATG
>JAQVVW010000069.1 GCA_028698765.1 Methanoculleus sp.
GAGGAGACCCCCGATGCCTGCCCCGGTGATGGCTCCCGCTATCCCCTTCCGGACCTCTTTTCGCTCCCGGTTGACGGTGTAACTCACCCGGACGTTCTCGCGGTCGACCGTGATCTCCATGCTCCCCTCTTCGCCGGTATGCCGGACATCCATCCTTGAAGATGCATCCCCGATGCTCTGGTGCGTGATCTCCGTGCCCCTGAGCGCGAGCTGCGACATCAGCCGTTCCACGAAGTCGCGGTAAAGAGACGAAACACCCTGCCCATAATAAATAAAAGCCATAGGATCATCCGTTACGGTTCTCGATGGTAGAAGATACACCAGTATCCGATAAAAAGCCTTTCCCGGGCGCCCCGGGGGAAACAGGGCATCGGCGCGATTCATCACAGGGAGAAGCCAACATTCATCCGTCCGGAGGAAGATTACTTGCAGGGACCCATGACGGCCATCGGAAAGATCCTCTGCCGGATAGGGCTCCACCGCTGGGGCAGGAAGCGGGGATACGACCAGTACTCCTCGAACGTCATTGAGTGGGAGCAACGGTGCGAGCGGTGCGGGAAGAGAAAGCGGTGGGTCGAGGCGAAGCGGGACCGGCGGCGGTGACGGCTCGTCAGCCGGAATGCGCACCTGCTCAGACACCGGTTACGGCATCGGCACCCCGGCTCCGCCAGCCACCCTCCGGCACCAGTATCTCGAACCGGGCGCCTTTCCCGGGTTCGCCGGTCTCCCGAATGCCGATCCCGGTGGTCGAGAGGATTTCGCGCACCAGGAAGAGGCCGAGGCCGGTGTTCCGGCCGAAACCACGTATGAATATCCTCTCTTTCTCGTGTGCCGGTATCCCGGGACCGTTGTCCTCGACAACGATGACAAGGCTCTCCCCCCGGCGCCGGCACCCGACCCTGACCTCCGGGGCCGGCCCGGCATACCTGACCGAATTCTCGAAGAGATTATAGAATACCTTCTCCAGCATCGTGTCGGCGTAAATCTCAAATCCTCCGATTTCGGTAAGGAGAGTGAGATCCCGGGCGTCGAGGTCCGCCGCCGCATGTGCCACGCATTCCCGAAGTCCCCGGTAATCCGGGGCCCGGACTCCGAGATCCTGATAGTCCTGAGTGAACGCAATCTGGCGGCTGATGAACCCGAGAGCCCGCCCCTGCCTGTCCATGTAACCAAGGAGAACCGGATCGGTTATCCGCTCTCTCATGAACTCCAGGTTGCCCTGAAGGACGGTCAGCTGGTTGAGGATGTCGTGCCGGGTGATGCCGGAGAGCAGGTGCATCTTCCGGTTCGCGGCTATCAACGCGGCTTCCGTCTGCTTTCGCGCGGTGACGTCCCGGACGATGGCCTGAAGCTGGCGCGGGCCTTTCACGTCCAGCCGGCTCACACTCATCTCCGTATCGTAACGCTTCCCGCTCGGTGCGGTGATCCGCCACTCGAAGAACTGCGGCTGCCCGGAATACGCCGCCTGCATCTTCTCGACAGCGCTCGCAAACGCCGGGACACCGTCCGGCTGGACCGGGCTCGATAATTCCCAGGGCGCCTTCCCGATGAGGAACTCCCGGGTGCACCGAAAGGTGTCGAGGGCCTTTTCGTTGCAGTCAACGAACCGGTCTTCCTCAAAGATGAAGATCGGATCGTTCGCCCCCTCGAAGAGAGCCCGGTAGCGTTTCTCGGAGTCCTGCAACGCCCGGACGGCTTGCCGGCGCTCCACCGCCTGCACGACCCGGTGCTCAAGCTCGGCAAACTGCGAGTGGGGGTCGCCTCCTTTGTGGATGTAGCCGTCAGCACCGCAATTGAGCGCCTCGATGACGACCTCCTCACGGCCGCGGCCCGTAAAGAGGATGAACGGGATATCCCCGAAGCGCTGCCGTACCTCTTTTAAGAGCTCGATGCCGTCCATCTCCGGCATCTGGTAGTCCGCAATGACGGTGTCGCAGGGCTGCTCCCCGAGTCGGGCCAGGGCCTCCCGGGCGGAGGACGCGGTCTTCATGGTGAGCACACCCGAGCGTTCGAGAAACATCGTACCGAGTTCAAGAAGGGCTGGTTCGTCATCGACGTAGAGTACGGAATACTGAACCATCTGCAACGTTTCCAGATCCAACATACCTGAGTTACCCTATAATAATTTGTCGTAATAGCACGACGGCGCTGAAACACAGGACTCCGGAGATAGACTGCAGATGCAGGGTTATCTGTCACTAAGGTGCTCTGCAGTTATCCACGACAGCCGACGCAACGGTGATGAGCCACAGAGGCCGTCGAGATCCTGAAAAGTTAATTTTTGAGTTCCTTCCCCACCGAGAAGGCCTTCGCGAGGGCTTCTCCGAACCCGTAGTACTCCTGCCGCATCGAGTCGTAGGCGAACGGCCGGATCTTCTCGATATCGGGTTTACCGTCCGCCCCGAGGGCGCTCTCGTCCACCTTCACGTCCAGGATCTCCCCGATGAACTGGGTGTGCAGGCCGATCTCGACCGTCTGGAGGAGGCGGCACTCGAGGACGACCGGGAACTCACCGACGTAGGGGGCGTTCACAAGGTCGCTCTTCACCGGCGTCAGATTGGTCGCGGCGAACTTGTCCGTATCCCGCCCGGAGGCGATCCCGAAGTAGTCGGCCTCCTTTACGTAGTCCGCCGAGGGTATGCTGATCGTGAACTCGCGCTGCTCGACCAGGTTTGCGTAGGTCTGCCGGGCCTTCTGCACTGAGACCGCCACCGACGGCGGACGGGACGAGCAGATCCCGCCCCATGCAGCGACCATCGCATCCGGCCGGCCGTCGGTGCCGTAGGTTCCGATGATCAGGACAGGGTGGGGATAGAGGAGAGTCCGTGGGCCGATTGATTGCTTTGTCATGGGGGTATGGTTCGTCCCTGGGCCGGGATAAACTTTTTCGAGCCCCGGGACGGGCAAGGGAGGGGGTCGAACGCTCACGCGGCGGACGCTACGGTCAGAATAACCGGTAGCAAGTCCGTTGGCATGGTGCCGGGATCTGCCGCTGAACATTATATGGAGAAGGGTGGGCGGTACGTTCATATAGGATACCCGCATGAGTCAGTCGCCGTCAACGGAGGAAACGGATATGGGTATTGTGAAGTGCTGCCGTGAGCAGGTCGTCGCCGTCTCGCCGGACACGCCGGCGCTGGAGGTGGCGAAGGTCATGGGAGAGAAGAACGTCGGGAGCGTCGTCGTCGTCACCGGCGACAACCGGCCTGCCGGCATACTTACCGACCGCGACCTCGCGGTCAGGGTCATGGCTCAGGAGAAGAACCCGGGCGAGGTCCGGGCGGGGGATATCCTGACCCGGGACGTGATCACCTTCCAGGACAGCATGGGGGTCTACGAGGCCATCCAGAAGATGACCTCGGAAGGCATCAGGCGGATGCCGATCGTCGACGGCGGCGGGAGACTGATCGGGATCGTCACGATGGACGATATCATCCGGATGCTGGGCGAAGAGATGGCCGCCATCGCAAAGAACATCGAGAAGCAGAGTCCCCCCATGCAGGAAGCAGCCGCTCCCACGCCCATGTAGGGGGCCGGCACCCCCTTTTTTGCCGCAGGCCCGGGCCCTACTCCATAGCGAAGACCACAGCCTCCCCGGTCTGGTTTATCTTCCCGTTCATCGCCCGGACCATCTCCTCCCAGGTCGCCCCGGGGGGGAGTGCAAGATCGAGGTCGAGCGCGTAGACACGGAAGAGGTAGGCCTCGCCCGCCCCGGCCTCCGGGCAGGGCCCCCGGTAACCAAGGGTGTCGAAATCGTTTGTGCCCTGCACGGCATGGAGTGGCGACTCCACCGTCTCTCCCTCCGGGAACCCTTCGGGGATCAGCGGAACCGCGGGGAGGTTCCAGAGGAGCCACGCCACCTTTGACGGCCCTTCCTCGGGGCTCGTCGTCGCAAGGATCGCGAGTGACTTGATGTTCGGGAGGAGCCCTTCGACCCGGATTGCGGGCGACCGGTTCGCTCCCCGGCAGGTGTACTCCGGCGGGAACTCTTCAAAGTCCAGACTCACTACCAGTTTTTGCGCCATATCAGACTCCTATGATACTCACTTTCCAGGATCATGGTATTAAAATGGTGCGTCTGGTCACCGGGCATACATGGCGGCGGTCTCGCCGAACCCGAGGACGTGGCCCCGCATCGCGTCGATGAGGTCGTGCTTGCCTGCGCCGGGCGCGAGATCGAGCAGGGTATCGAGCCCGTAGACCTTGAAGAGACAGCGATGCGTCTCGCCCCGGGGAGGACAGGGGCCGCGCCACCCGATGCTCCCATAGTCGTTCGTCCCCTGGACGGCACGCACCGGGGCCGTGACGACACCCTGCGGCGGGATACCCTCCGGGATCAGGGGTAACGGCGCGAGGTTCCAGGCGATCCAGGTTGTAAAGGAGCACCCGGGTTCGAAGGGGTTCAACGCAAAGACCGCCACCGACCGCATATCATCCGTTAGACCGCGGATCCTCAGTTCCGGGGAGAGATCGGGGCCGTCGCACGTATTCCAGGTGGGAAGCTCCGCCGAACGGAGGGAGACTGCCAGCCTGGCAACTTCGGAGCCCATGCCGGAGTTCTCGGCGCGAGGATGATAAATATGTTGCGGGAGAGTGCCCGGGTCCCCCCGGCGGGAACCGGATCGTCGCTTACCGGCTGTAGACCGCCATCGTCTCGCCGTAGCCGGTCGCAACGGAGGTAAGCGCAGCATCGAGTTCGACCCACCCGGCACCCGGCGGGAGGTCGATCTCCCGTTCCACGCCCCAAACCCGGATGAAGAAGCGGTGCTCCGCACCCTTCGGCGGGCAGGGGCCGCCGTAGCCGGTCCGCCGGAAGTTGTTCGTCCCCTGGACGGCAGGGACCGGACGGGAGACCCGGGGCTCCGGGGGGATGCCCGCGGGGATCCCGCCGGTCGACGGCATGTTCCAGGCAAGCCAGTGGGTGAACGTGCCTCGCGGAGCGTCCGGGTCGTCCATGATGACCGCGAGGTACGGGGCTTTCGCGCCGAGGACCGTGATCGCCGGCGAGGTGTCCGCGCCATCGCACGTATGCTCCGGCGGGAAGACGCCGAAGCCCAGAATTACCGTTAACAGTTCCATCGTCACGTTCCTGTCCATGTCAGACGAGCCCCATGTCCCGGGCCTGGACCAGCAGTTCCTGCACCTCCAGGTCGGTGATGTCGTGCCACCGCTCGTAGGCCTGCGCCACCGCGAAGGAGGGGCTGGTCCTGATGTTCAGGCAGACGACGAGGTCCGCCCTCCGGGCGATGAAGTTGACGGCGTGAAGGGAGCCGGTGGAGACCGCCACGATGACCTTCCGGGGCGACTCAGCCCGGGCCGCCTCGATGGCGGCGAGCATCGTATACCCGGTCGCGAGGCCGTCGTCGATCAGGATCGCGGTCCGGCCTTTAAGCCCCGGCTCCTGCCGCCCGCCGGAGAACTTCTCCAGCCGCTCCGCCACGTTCGATTTAGCCTTCGCTATCGCGGCGCTCACCTCGGCGTCCGAGAGGTGGAGCCCGGCCATGAGGCCCCGGTTCAGGAAGACCCGCCCGTCCCAGGTCACGGCACCGAACCCGGCCTCCGGGTTCCAGGGGATCTGCACCTTCCGCACAACCGCCATCCGGAGCGGGGCCTTCAGGGCCCGCGCCACCTCAAGCCCCGGAGGCACCCCCCCGGCAGGGATTGCGCAGATCACCGGTTCGGCGGCCATCGGGAGCGACGAGAGGGTCGTCGCGAGCCGTCGCCCGCCGTCGGTCCGATCCTCAAAGACGCTCAATCTGTCCCGCATCGATCTCTCCTCAATGATCCGGCCCGCATCCAGCATGTGCCCGCCCTTACCGTGCCGGGGTATTAACATGTTGTGGTGGGCGGGCCGAACGATACCAATAACTCCCGGGAGATCGATGATCAACCCGAGATGATCGGGAGAGAGACTGACCGGAGGGAACACCGCTGACGGGGCCAGATGCGGTGACGCTGTATACCGACGGCGCTTCACGGGGCAATCCCGGAGACGCCGCCTGGGCCTACGTGATCGTGCGGGACGGCGCCGTCGTGGCCGGCCGTTCGGAATGTATCGGGACCGCGACCAACAACGTGGCCGAGTACCACGCCGTCATCAACGGTCTGGAGGCCGCCCGGGCGTTCACCAGCGGCAGGCTCGATGTCAGGTCGGACTCGGAACTGGTCGTCCGCCAGCTCACCGGCCGGTACCGCATCACGAAAGAACACCTTGCAGACCTCGCGGGCGAGGTGCGCCAGCAGATGCGCAACTTTACCGAGGTCAGGTTCGAGAGCGTTCCGCGGGAGCACCCCTGCATCCAGGTCGCAGACCGTCTCTGCAACGAGACGCTCGATGCGGAGAGGCGGGGGAGGCGATAGCGGCATGACTGCAGTCGAGTGCATCCCCATCGGCGTCGTCCGGTCACCCTACCGGGAGCGGGGCGACGCCCCCCGGCAGGGGCGCCTCGCGGATACCGTCGCGGAGATCCACGTCCTCGAAACCTACGCCGCGGGGCTCGAGGGGATCGAGCGGAGCAGCCACCTCATCGTGCTCTACTGGCTCGACCGGGCGGAACGCGGGCTGCTCTTCGCGAAACCGCCGGGCGAGACCCGGGAGAGGGGTGTCTTTTCCACCCGCTCGCCCGCCCGCCCAAACCCGATCGGTTTCGGGATCGTCGACCTGGTCCGCCGGGAGGAGAACGTTCTGGTGGTCAGGGGGCTCGACGCCCTGGACGGGACCCCGGTGCTGGACATCAAACCGTATTCCCCGGAGATCGACTGCATCCCCGAGGCGACGGGCGGGTGGCACATCAAGAAGTAGATCGGGTCACGGGACAGGGACCGCCTCCTCCCCGATACCGAGTTCGCGGAGTTTCTCCGGCGTCGGGCGGCCTTCCCGGTCCCATCCCCGGGCGCGGTAGTAGTCGTCGAGGAGCGGCTGGCGTTCCCAGACCCGGCCTTTCGGGGCACCTTCGGTGAGCGGCTCCCGGAGGAGGCGCGGTGGCAGCGTATCGTCCTCCCGGGTGCAGCCAGCCTTCAGGTTGAAGACC
>JAQVVW010000070.1 GCA_028698765.1 Methanoculleus sp.
CGCCGGGGATAACGGATCCGGGAAGACGACGCTCGTCAAACACTTCAACGGGCTGCTCCGTCCGACCGAAGGCAGCGTCACCGTCGACGGGCTTGACGCCGGAAGCGTCCCGATAGCACAACTCGCGCGTCACGTGGGCCTCGTCTTCCAGAACCCGGACACCATGCTCTTTGCCGAGACGGTGGAGGAGGAGGTGGCATTCGGTCTCAAAAACATCGACCCCGGTGCTTCGGGGGAGCCGATCGACGCAGCCCTCCGCGAGGTGGGCCTTCTCCACCGGAAGACGGCCTACCCGCGGTCGCTCTCGCGGGGCGAGCGGCAGCGCCTGGCCATCGCCTGCGTCATCGCCATGAAACCGAAGATCATCGTGCTCGATGAGCCCACGACCGGGCTCGACGCTCGCGAGTCGGGAAGGATCATGGAGATCCTCGGCCGCCTGCGCCAGGACGGCCACACGATCGTCATGGTGACGCACGATATGCATCTTCTCCAGGAGTATGCGGATCGCGTCGTCAGGATGGAGCAGGGAAGAGTCGTCCGCGACAGCGGAACATTTGAGGAGGAACCATGTCCGAGATTATGCAGTATGTCATCCGGGAGAGCGCCTTTCACCGCCTCCACCCGCTCACCAAACTGATCTTCGTGGTCGTCGTCGTGGCTCTTGCGGTGCTGACGAGCGATGTCGTCATGCTCGCAGCCCTTGCCGGAGCGGTCATGGCGGTGGCGATAGTGAGCGGGCTCGGCCGCGATCTCCTCCGGCAGGTGCCCCTCCTTCTCTCGCTCGCGGTGAGCCTGCTTGCCCTCACCATCCTCACCATCAGAAACGGGGAGATCGTCGGCTACCTGGTTCCGCAGTCGGTCCCGGTCATCGGGGGGGCGTTCCCCGTAACGGCGGGTGCGATCGACCTTGCGCTCGCGATGTCGCTTCGCTTCGCCGCGATGCTCTTTGCGTTCCAGCTCCTGATCATATCGACCCAGCCGCGCGACCTCGTCCATGTCATGGACCGCCTCAGGGTGCCGGTCGACTACACCCTCATGCTCCTGATCGCGCTCCGGTTCATTCCGAGCCTGCAGCTCGAGGGGAAGCGGATCCACGAGGCGCAGCTTGCCCGCGCCTATAATCCCGGGAACGGTCTTGCCGGGAAGATACGGGGGCTCTTTCCCATCCTCATCCCCCTGGTCTCGAACTCGCTCGGGAAAGCCACGGTCCTCGGGCTGACCATCGATCTCCGCGGGTACCGTTCCGGCAGGAGGACGCCGATGCGCGCGCTCTCAGTGGGCCGGGCCGACGTCGCCGGGATCTGCTGCATGGGGGTCGTGGTCGCAGGGTATTTGGCCGTGCTGCTCGTATAAACGGGTATGCATAGCGGCGCGCCCCCGAAGGCGTTCGAGTTCTACATCGGCGGGAGCGCCGGGCCGTCCCTCTACGTCAGGCTCGCGTCCGGCCGGCTCCTCTACGAGTGGGCGAGTGGGGGCGGCTACTCCGGTGTGGTGATGGAGGCGTCGCCCACAGGGGAGGAATGGGCGCGGTTCCGGGAGATCGTCGACCGGCTCGGCATCCGGGAGTGGGAGCCGGAGTACGTCTCCGCCCACTCCTGCTGCGACGTCACCTACTGGCACCTGCGACTGGAGATGGACGGGGAGAGCACCGTCGTCCGGGGCGCAAACGCCTACCCGGGTTCGGATGGCCCGGAGGTCTCGAAGCAGTTTCGCGAGTTCCGCGCAACGGTGGAGCACCTGATCGGGCGCGCGCCGTGATGGTGCCCCGCTTACCTCTTCTTCAGGAGGAGGACGGCTGCGGATAATGCGCAGATGAGCGTGATCCCGCCGAACCCCGGCGACTGGACTGTCCCGGCTGCCTCCGGGGTACCCGTCCCGGAGGCACCCGGATGGAGGTAGTCCGCCACTTCTTCCAGCGCATCCACGATCCGCGGGCTCCCGCGGCTGACGACATCCGCGTCGATGACGTAGACGTGGCCGTTCCTGACCGCGTCGAGCCTCTGCAGGCGGGGCTCGTTGATGATGTAGTTGTAGATGGCGTCGTAGCCGTCCCGGTTCATCCCGCTGCCCGAACTGACCAGAATGTAGTCGGGATTCGTGATGATGAACTCCTCGAGGCTGACGATACTCCAGTCGTCGACCGAGCCGAACGCGTTGGTTCCGCCGGCCAGCGTGATCACCTCGTCCTGGAACGTCCCCCGGCCGCTGACCCAGAGCGGGTCGTGCCAGATGACGTGGGCGATGGACGGATCTTCGGCCGTGTTTTCGGCCGCCTTTTCGGCAACGGCTCCAATACGCACCCCGAGTCCTTCGATGAGCGTTGAAGCCTGCTCTTCCTGCCCGGTTGCCCTTCCGGCAAGTTCGATATCGTGCAGGACACCGGTGATCGTCTGCGGGTCGAGTATGACGACGGTCATCCCGAGCGATCGGAGGCGGTCGATGACTTCGTCGGTGTTGGCGGGCGCGGCGAAGATCAGGTCGGGCTCCATGGCGATCACCTTCTCGATATTGACGGTGCTAAACCCGCCTACCTTCGGTTTATCCGCTGTTGCCGGCGGGTAGTCGCAGCGTTCGGTGACGGCGACGATGCGATCCTCAAGCCCGAGGGCATACAGGATCTCGGTGTTGGAAGGCGCGAGCGAGACGATCCTCTGCGGTTCTTCCCGGATGAGGACGGTCTTCCCGGAGTCGTCGGTCACCGTCACGGATCGTTCGCCGCCGTCCGCCGTTGCCGCACCGGCCGTCCCGGCGAGCAGGAGCAGTACGACGAGCGATGCAGCAGTGAGTATCAGGCGCGTGGTTCGCATTAGTATAGGTACACTTGCGTTGAGGTAATAATAATTTAGCAATCGATATCGCGGCGCGGCATCGAGGCGCTCACCCGCCGCATACCCGGGGTCTGACGGCCGCCGGATGCGGTCCTGGAGGCTCAATCGCGGTCGGGGCCGTCCCGCGAGAGGCGGGCAAGAAGTCCCTCCGCCCCCTCGACCCGGAGCGCCCCGCGCGCCTCCAGTTCGGTCAGCACCGCCCCGGCCTCGCCCCCGGTATAGTCTTCCATCCGGGCGGTGCGGTCTCGTGCATAGAAGATTACCGGTTTTGCCGGATAGTCGAGCAGCACCCGGAGATTGTCGAGGTTTCCCCTGCCTATCGGCATTGCCGTGACGATGACGGTCTCTGCGCTCTCCAGGCACTCCCTGAGACGCGAGAGCGAGCCGGGGGTGATACCGTGAAACGGGGGCTCCGCGACGCAGGGAAGGCCGAGGTGCATCGCCGTCCCGTAGTCGGTGTCAAGGATGTTCAGAACGCCGCAGGTTACCGTGAAGAGCGCGGCGTGGAGGAGGTGGAGGATATCGGAGCCCGTTCCCCCGCCGCAGACGACGTGCACCCGCCGGTTCGCCCCCGCACCCGACCGGTGCATATAGACCGGCAGAACGTACGGCCTTCCCGTCAGCGGGTGCGGTCTGACGAGCATCTCCATCCCGAAGACCTCGCGGATCTTCTCACGGGTCAGGACTTCCCCGGGCGTTCCCAGGGTGTAGACCTTCCGGTCTTTGAGGAGCAGGAGCCGGTCGCAGTAGTATGCGGCCAGGTTCAGGTCGTGGAAGACGCTTACGACCGTGATCTCCCCCGCAAGCTCCCTGATGATGTTGAGGATCTCGACCTGGTGGCTGACGTCGAGGTTCGAGGTTGCTTCGTCGAGGAGCAGGATCTTCGGTTCCTGCGCGAGCGCCCGGGCGATGAGGACGCGCTGGCGTTCCCCGCCGCTGATCTCGTGCACTGACATCCCGGCGAGATCTGCGATGTTTGCTAGAAGCATGGCATGGTCGCAGATCTCCACGTCCCGGGCCGTCTCGGAGGCAAACCTTCCGATGTAGGGGTGCCTGCCCATCATGACGACGTCGCGCACCGTGTAATCGAAGCCGATCGAGATATCCTGCGGGACGACCGCAACCCGGCGCGCGAGTTCCCGGTGTCCGAGCGAGTCCAGGTCCCGGTCGTCAAGCCGGATCTCTCCGGTATCCCGGGCGACGACCCTGCTCATCGCCTTCAAGAGCGTCGTCTTCCCGGACCCGTTCGGCCCGACGATACCGAGGATCTCGCCCGCTTCTGTGTGGAACGTGATCGCTTCGAGGATCTTCTTTGCGCCGTAGGAGACGTCGATATCGATGATCTCAATCGGTTTCATGCTTTCATCCGGCTCCGGAGGAGGTATATGAAGAACGGTGCGCCGAAACAGGCGGTCAGGATGCCGACCGGCATGTCGCTCGTGAAGGTTCGCGTGAGCGCATCCGCCCATACGAGGAGGATGGCGCCTGCAAGCGCGGCCGCGGGGAAGAGGAAACGGTGGTCGGGCCCGACGATCAGCCGCATCACGTGCGGGGTGATCAGGCCGATGAACCCGATTGAACCGGCCACCGCAACGGCTATCCCCGTCACGAAGGCGCTCAGTGCGAGGAGGATCAGTTTCGTCTTCTCGACGTTCACCCCGAGATGGGTCGCGTCCTCTTCGTTCAGGGCGAGGATATTGAGGTCGCGTGCGAAGAGGTAGATGCCTGCAGCCCCGATCAGGATGGGGAGGGCGACGACGACGTCGTTCCACGATATGTTCCAGAACCCTCCCATCAGCCAGAACATGATCTGGTGCAGGCTCCGCCCTGCGGTGTACATCAGGAAGGAGAGGAGGGCCGAGAGAAGCGTCGCGAGGGCGACACCGGAGAGGAGGAGCGTCTCGACCGGGATCTTGCTCCCCCTGCGGGCGATGAAGTATACAGCGAACGTGGCGATCATCGCCCCGGCAAATGCAAGCACGGGGCGTCCCGTGCCGGCAAAGAGGACGATCGCGAGCGTGGCCCCGAGTGCTCCGCCTGAGGACGTGCCGATGATGTAGGGGTCGGCCATGGGATTCCGGAACAGCCCCTGCATGGCCGTGCCTGCGACAGCCAGCCCGCACCCGACCAGCGCCGCGGCGATCACCCTCGGCACCCGGATCTCCCAGAAGATCATCCAGGCGTTCTCCGAGGTGAAGAGCGATCCAGGAGAGATCCCGCTCGGTCCGAGAGCGACCGCAGCGGCCATGCTGATGAGAAGCGCGCAGATGAGCGTCAGGATGATGATCGGTGCCGTTCTCCGCATATGTGTCATAAAATTAAGTTTACTTTGTTAAAATCTATTTGGATTATCTGCGCGGGTCTGCCTCACCGAACCGCATGGAGCAAACCTCATTGCCCTGGATGACCAAGAGATCTGGCATATGGGCAACCTGAACATTGCCGTGCTGGGACCCGCCGGTTACGCAAAAGACCTC
This sequence comes from Methanoculleus sp., assembly GCA_028698765.1. The sequence continues at coordinate 5,306 of JAQVVW010000070.1, forward strand.
GGGAAGAAGGGCACGGAATCCGATATCACGTTCTATAACCTCAAGAAGGGCGAGGATACCGTCACCATCATCGAGCCGACGCGGTATCCGGAACGGCTGGCCCCGCTCTTCTACGCCGCATCGATGGCGGATGCGGCCCTCGTCGTGGTGAGCGCCATCACCCCGACGCTCGGGGAATGGGTGCTGATGCTCAATGAGGTGGGGGTGGAGCGTGGTTATATCATCCTCCAGAACTACCTGACCCCTGGAGACGTCGCGCCGCTCCTCCGGGGAACGGTGCTCGAGCACTACGAGTTCGTGGAAGAAGACCCGATCGCGCTGCGCGACCGCCTGCTTGGTGAGGCGCATGCCCGCACCCCTGCCGAGCCTGCCGCGGGTGCCGTGGGAGCCATCCCCATCGATCACCACTTCAACGTCCGCGGCATCGGGACGGTCATCCTCGGCGGCGTGGTGCGGGGGGGTATCCGGAAGCACAGCGCCCTGAAGGTCTACCCCGGGGAGCAGGCGATCGCGGTGCGGTCGATCCAGAAGCACGACGACGACTTCGACTGGGCGGCGGAAGGCGACCGCGTGGGCCTCGCGCTCAAGAACATCGAGTCCGACGACCTCGACCGGGGCTTTGTCCTCTCAAACGACCCCGCGCTCCGGACGGAAACGAAGATTGAGGCACGGGCGACCCTGGTCAAATACTGGCCGGCGCCGCTCACGGCGGGGACGGTGCTCCACCTCGGCCACTGGATGCAGTTCATCCCGGCGCGGGTGGAGGCGGTGCGGGACGACGGGGACTGGCGGCACCCGACGCTGACGCTTGCACTCGAGAAAGACCTCGTCTACCTCCCCGGCGACATTGCGGTGCTCCACTACCTCGAGGGCGGGAAACTCCGGATCGTCGGGCATATCGAACTGCCATCAACTACCCTCCGCTAACGCAGGGGGCTTGTTGCCGGGGCCCCTTACGGGGCACAGGGCAGCAATTTACTGTGTGCGAAGGTTGACGGTTCGTAACTATTCAGCCCAACCAAAAGATCTTTTTATTATGATATCTAAATTGAAACTGAAACAGAAGACCTCCGGAGTGAAGAGTGAGCTATGAATTTCTACAGGGTCAGGGAATTCATATCGACGGTCAAGAAACACGACCGCCCGGTGCTGTCAGAATTGAAAGGGGCGTTCCAAGGGAAATCCCTCATGCCGATGGCGGTTCATCGGGTGCCCTGAATAGTTGCGTATTAAATGACAATGAGCTCTGGTGATTGAGCGTGTCGAACCAACCCTGCGATACATTTTCTACACTCTCTGTACTCACCGCAGACACAACCCCCACGTTCACCAACAGCACTGCCAGGAGCATGGAGAATACCTGCAGTCCAGTTTTTGCTTTCATCTATTCGACCTCCGTGTTTCTGTTCCCGGGGGGCAGAAGAGGCATACGTTTAAGTACGCAGAACGCATAACACCTATTTGCCTCCGGGTTTGTGGGGTTCTTCATCCGGGCGTCAACCGTGGCTGGGGGGATCCCAGACATTTCGGGATGCCAATCCCGGTATCCGTGATGGAGGCGTAAGCGTTTTTCTCTATACCATTTCTGTGACATGCATCAACTCATCCGGTTCGTCCGATCGATCCGCCGCAAAAAAGGGTCCACATGGCCTGAAACGGG
>JAQVVW010000071.1 GCA_028698765.1 Methanoculleus sp.
GTCTTGACAACGTCAAGATCGCAGTTCTCGGGAAGGGCGATATCACCACACAGGCAAAAGAGGTGAACGTGGACCTCATCATCGGACCTGAGGAGATCGAGCGGCTCGGGGGAGAACCCCGCGAAGCGCGCAAGGTGGCGGATGAGTACCGGTTCTTCCTTGCCGAGACGGCAATGATGCCTCTCGTCGGACGGTATCTTGGTGTCAGGCTCGGTCCGCGCGGACGGATGCCGATGCCGGTTCCGCAGGGAATGGATATCCGGCCCATCGTTCAGCGTCTCCGGAACTCCGTGAAAGTCCGGACGAAGGACAAGAAGGTCTTCCACGCGAAGGTCGGAACCTCCGGGATGGACACCGAGCAGATCGCCGAGAACATCGATACGGTTCTGCGGCGGGTCGAGTCCGTCCTCGAGAGCGGCGCGATGAACATCCACTCGGTCTACGTGAAGACGACCATGGGGCCGGCAGTGAGGGTGATCTGATGGCGCTCTATACGCACCACCTGCCCCGGTGGAAGAAGGATGAAGTAGAGGAGATCAGGCGCGGTATCGAGGAGCACTCGCTCGTCGGCGTCGTGGACATGTATGGCATTCCCGCCTCGCAGGTCCAGCAGATCCGGCGGAACCTCCGCGGCACGGCGAGGGTGAAGATGGCAAGGAACACGCTGATCGAGCACGCCTTAAACGAGCTCGGCGGCAGCGTCGTGGCCTTGAACGACCACGCCGAAGGCCAGAGCGCCCTGATCTTCACGAACGAGAATCCGTTCAAGCTCTTCAAGCTGCTCGAGAAGACCAAGACGAAGATGGCGGCGAAGCCCGGCGAGACTGCGCCGGAGGATATCGTCATCCCGAAGGGTCCGACCTCCTTCAAGCCCGGCCCGATTGTGGGCGAGCTTCAGCAGGTGGGCATTCCCGCAGCCATTGAGGGCGGAAAGGTCAAGATCCGCGAGACGAAGACGGTCGTGAAGAAGGGCGAGGTCATCAACAAGAAGGTTGCCGACGCTCTGGTGAAACTCGGCGTCAAGCCGATGGATGTCGGTCTCATCCTGCAGGCCGCATACTACAGGAACACCGTCTTCACGCCGGACCTCCTCGCCATTGATGAGGAAGCCTACGCGAACAACATCGTGCTCGCGGCCCAGCAGGCGTTCAACCTCTCGGTGAATGCCGCGATTCCGACCAGACTCACCGTCAGCGCGATCATCGGCAGGGCGGTGCGCGAGGCCCGGAACGTGGGCGTCGAGGCGAGCATCTACGAGAAGGATATCGTCGACCTGATCATCGGGCGGGCCCAGCGCGAGATGCTGGCCGTCGCGCTCGCGGCACAGGGCCGTGGGTTCGAGCTCGATGAGGCGACCCTGAAAGCCGCGTCGGCTGCGACCGCTGCGGCACCCGCGGCAGCAGCCCCGGCGGCAGCCGAGGAGAAGCCCGAGGAAGAAGAGTCTGAAGAGGAGAATAAGGAAGAGGAAGAAGAGAGCGGCATGGCCGGTCTCGGTGCCCTCTTCGGCTAACATCATTTCAAAAAGGTGAATGAACCATGGAGTATATCTACGCTGCACTGCTCCTGCACAACGCAGGCAAAGACGTAACTGAAGAGAATGTGACTGCTGTCCTGAACGCGGCCGGTGTCGCCGTCCAGGACGCCCGCGTGAAGGCGCTCGTCGCCGCACTCGAGGACGTGAACATCGAGGAGGCCATCAGCAAGGCCGCCGTCGCCCCGGTCGCCGCTGCACCCGCAGCCGCCGCCCCTGCAGCCGCCGCGGCCGCAGCCGAGGAGGAGCCCGAGGAAGAGTCCAAGAAGGAAGAGGAAGAAGAGAGCGGCATGGCCGGTCTCGGTGCCCTCTTCGGCTAAACCCTTTTTTCTTTCGCCTTTAACTGCTGGCGTTTCATCGTCTTCGTATTACGGTAACCTCTCGTTGAGGAGGTTGTCTTTCGAGGAAGGTCTCCGGCCTACACAATTGTTTCCGCAACGATTTCCCCAGCACGCTTCTGCACGGTCTGTCGGTGCTCTTCTGGGCAGAAGAGGTAGAAGATTGTCCGGGGCTTGCCGGAACTGGTGAGGGTGGAGAACGAGTCAATCTCCTGGATTTTGCCGTCCCGTGTCTCAATCAGGAACGGGAACTTATCCTCCTCAAGGAGGAGGGACGCTGACTTAAAGAGTGTGTTCTCGTTCTTCACAAGGTCTGCGATGATGTAGTCGGGATCGCATCCGCACTCCTTCGCCACTGCCTCCTCGATCGCCTGCGCTTTGTCTGGGGTGAACTTTGTCCCAAGCTCGTACCTGAGGCGGGGGTCCTCCTCCTGCGAGACGTAGGTCGTATATGCACGCTTGAGGAGGTCCCTTTTCTCTAACCTCCCGACAAGGCTGGCTGCATTCCCCTCCGGTCTGGAAAGCATCTGCGCGAGCAACCGTGCATCGTCAAGAGCGAGGTAGTGCTCAAGAAAATCGTCACTTCTCATCTGGATCTTCTCTCTGTCCACGACCCGATCCCGGAAAGCAATATTGATCGCCCGCTGGAGCATCCCGTTTGCCACGACATTCGTGTGGTGGTAATATACTTGGGCATACATTAGGAATCGCGCCAGCCTGAAACTCTCAACAACGTCTATACCCTTTTCGTGGATGGTGAGATCCTCGCGCTGCCTGCTCACACTCTTTCGGAGTGTATAGAGGACGCGTTCGAGATCGAAGTTCCCGTAAGCCACGCCAGTGTGGTAAGAATCCCGCCGGAGGTAGTCTATCTTGTCGGCGTCGATGTTTCCGGATATAATCTGATGAGAGATCCCGTTCTGGTCTTCAGAGAGAAGAGCGATAACATTGTCGACCGTCTCGTTGAGGATCGAATTGATCTCCTCGTTCTCTCTGATAATACGGCGAGTGATCTCCTCATGCGTAGCATCTCTCCCGTTGATCTCTTTCAAAGGTGCCTCAAAGACATGGGAAAAGGGCCCATGGCCGACATCGTGGAGCAGGGCAGCATAACGAAGAATTTTAAGAGAATCGTCCTCAATCTGCAGTTGCCGCGCCATGAGTGTGGCGACATGAAGGACCCCAAGGGAGTGCTCAAAGCGGGTGTGACATGCGGCAGGGTAGACCAGATGTGCGTTGGCAAGTTGCTTGATCCTGCGCAGCCTCTGGAGTGGCCGGGTATCTAAAAGACGAAGTTCATCCCTGGTAAGTCCGATATACCCGTAGAGCGGATCCCTGATGTGGGCCTCGTACGTGAGCGTGCGCTATCACCCGGTCACGAAATGAAGTTTCTTGAGGAGATTCGCTCCTCTCTCGATCTGGTCATCTGAGAGATCCCAGTTCAAGGTCTGGGCAATCTCCCTGATCTCGTCATAGGGCATGACTCTCTTCTCCCTCGCCAGGATATAGTGAACTTTCGCGGCCCAGGAAAGGGTCTTGGAGTCGAGGTTTGCGGTAGCCCTGCATATGCCGACGATCATTTCTATCTCCCTGGCTTCTGAGGCGTGCTCCTGTTCCAGCCGCGAGATCATCCTTTCACCGTCACCTGTGAGGGTGTAAGTGTAGCGTTTCCAGTCGGGTGTCGCTGCAGATCCGGGAGTACCAGGTGTCTCCATCCTCTCCTCGATGAAGCCGTAAGAGACGAGGGCCTGTATCGCGCCAGCGATGTCGGCGCTGTAGGGGCCATAGTAGTGCGGGCGATAGTGTGCCCTGATGGCACTCAGGATCGTTGAGAAATATCCCAGTTTCTGGATCGTCGTCCGGCCTGAGATACGACCTCCTGCTGCCTTCAGCATTACGAGAATGCCGTCAAATTCATCCATACGTCAGGTCTCCGGTGAGTTCATGGCACAATCGTAGATGTCGTATTTATAGGGTGCGGCGAGTATACGAACGTTATGCTGATTATTGTTTTCGATTATATGAATTTGTTGATCTGGGTTTCTTCTCCGAATCACCCGGAACCTCTTTTTGCTGTTGTAACAGAATGACTCTAAACGTCCGGATATGGCATGGCCTTCCCTGCCGCCGCACCATCGCCGCCACCACCCCGCCAACTCACGTCCTGGTTCGTCTCGTGGACGAGCTCCTGGGTGGTCTTTTCTTCGGTCATCCTGTAACCTCCCGGATGACAATAGGAGGTCGAAGAGAAAATGGCTGACCGTAAGGGCCCCCACCGCCCGGCGCTTCGCGCCTCCTCCCGCCCCCTCGGGGGGCGGGCAGTGCGGGGCGATAGGTCGTGGGTGGGAAATGCAACCTGTCGGATCGGATCGACCTGCCTCAGAGCGTCGAGTTTCAGTATCTCGGTTGAAGAAGATACCCTGGACCCTGCGCCCGTTTCACATTCCTCTGGAGCAGCAGTTGCTCGCCCGACATACTCCCTCTCACCCCTCCACGCTCCCGCCGTAGATGACCTGCCCGAAGCTGATGCACCCGTCCCCGAGCGGGTAGTCCTTATTCATGATGAACTCGAGCCCGGCGGCGAGCACGCTGTCCCGGATCGTCTCCCGGATCGCCTTATTATACGCCACGCCGCCCGAGAGCGCCACCCGCGGAATCCCCCGCTCCTCTGCCGCCCTGACGGCCATCGCGGCGACGCCTCTTGCCAGGTTGTGCTGGATCGATGCGGCGATATCGTTCACCCGCTCCCCGGCGGCGGATCGCCGGTAGGCCTCAAGAAGGAGCGAACGGGTCGAGAGGACCTCACAGCCGCCGTCGTGGAGAAACTCAAGATCCCAGGGCGAAGCCCTCCCGGCATGCGCCGACGACTCAAGTTTCATCGCCGGCTCCCCGTCGTAAGTCCGCTCCCGGCAGATCCCGAGGAGGGCTGCGGCGGCATCCAGCACCCTCCCCGTGCTCGAGGTCGCGGCGACGTTCAACCCTCGTTCCACCTGCCGGACGAGGACGGCAAGTTCCATCTCGCTCCAGCCCCGCGATGCAAGGAGATCCTGGACTTCGGACGTCGGCAGGATGCCGTAGAGCATCCGTTCCGGGAACCGGGTGGCGAGGTCGCCGCCCGGCATCGGGACGGCCTCGAGATGGGCGACCCGGTCGAGATAGGGAACCTCCCCGGCAAATACCTCGCCGCCCCAGATTGTCCCATCATCGCCGTAGCCCACCCCGTCGATCGCGATCCCGACGCACTCCTCCCGGGTTGCTGCGGCGATGTGCGCCCGGTGGTGCTGGACGGCGAGGAGTTGTGCCCCTGTCGCATCGGCAACCTCCCTCGCGTAGCGGGTCGAGAGGAACTGCGGGTGGAGGTCGTGGACGATCCGGTCGTAGCGTGCGCCGGTGAGGCCTCCGAGTCTCTCCGCCGTCTCCTGCAGGTAGGCAAGCGTCTGGGGGTTCCTGACGTTTCCGACGTGGGGAGAGGTGATGCAGAAGCCATTTTTATAGATGGAGATGTTTGCGTTCAGTTCCGGGCCGACGCCAAGGATGCATCCTTTGCCGAGGTCTATCGCCTCTCGCTTCGGGGCGAGGCCGCGGGAGAGCCGGATGATGTAACCGTCCCGGACGACGGAGTCGTCGCATCGGTTGACGATCCGGCGGTTGTGGGTGAGGATATAGTCCGCCTGCCCGGGAAGCCGCTCAAGAGCGGTTGCGAGATCGGTGGTCATCGGGTAGCCCGGCAGGTTCGCGCTCGTCATGATGAGGAGCGGGTGGGCGAGTTCTGCAAAGAGGAGGTGGTGCAGCCCGGTGTAGGGGAGCATGCACCCGATGGTGTGGAGGCTCGATATCCCCGGGTGGGACGCGGGGTCGCGCTTATCGAGCACGATGATCGGGCGGGCCCGGGAATGGAGGATCTGCCGCTCTTCGTCCGGGACGATCGCGATCCGCTCCACCTCCTCTGCGGTCGCCATCACCGCGAGGGGCTGCTCCGTCCGGCCGAGGCGGCGTTTCAGAACCCCTGCCGCTTCTTCGATGCAGGCGATATGAAATCCCCCGATCCCATGGATGGCGACGATCGAGCCTGCATCAAGGAGGGCCGCTGCTTCCTGGATGGGGTCCCCTGCGACCGGTGTTCCGTCGGCCGAAAGAAGGGTGAGGCGCGGCCCGCAGGTCGCACAGGCGATCGTCTGGGCGTGGTGGCGGCGGCATGACGGGTCGGTGTACTCGCTCTCGCAGGCGGGGCAGACCGGAAACTCCGCCATCGACGTCCGCTCCCGGTCGTAGGGAATGGTGTTGATGATGCTGTACCGGGGGCCGCAGTTGACGCAGGACGTTGCCCAGTAACCCTCGTATCGGCCTCCTCGCGTGAAAATATCGGCGATGCAGTCGTCGCAGATGGCGACATCGGTCGGGATGAACCCCGAGTGGCTCCCGGAGTTGCTCTCGAGGATGGTAAACCCTTCGGTCTCTTTGCCGCGCAGATTCTGGACATCTACGGAATCTATTTGAGATAGTGGCGTTCCTCTGGAAACAGCCTCCAGGAACTCCTCGAAGCGTTCGCCGGACGCGTGAATCTCGACCTCGCTCCCGAGGTTTTTGACCGTCCCCGTGATCCCGAATTCCCGCGCTTTTGCATAGACGAAGGGGCGAAACCCGACTCCCTGGACGATGCCCCGGATGATGATCGTGCCACTGGTACGCATTGAGATTTCAGCAAAAATTTATGGAGTTATACCGCCATATAATAATAGGGTATCGCAGTGACGGGACATATTAAAATTCTTAACGATCCGGTGGAACTGGTTCCTCTTCTCATAACGTTCAATAATGCCGATTACAAGAAGATCTACGAACTCCTGAACAAAGCCTGGCTGACCGAAGAAGACCTTGCGGCGCATGCCGACCCCTCTATAGTGGCCGAGTGCCTCTCTATCCTCAAAAAGGGAAACCTGATCGAAGAGCAGTGGCGGATGCCGAAGCCCGGAGAAAAGCCGACAAAGGAGT